>BEHG01000021.1 GCA_002898655.1 archaeon HR04 | reverse complement strand
GTGGGATGCTGAGATGACAAGAGCAAGGAGGATGCTTGATTGGGCTAAACAGATATCCCTTGCAATAGATCCTGAGGAGGCAGCAAGGATACACAACAGGGATGGACAGTTACAAGGCAACAGTGTACCATGTACGATGTGTGGTTCAGCCTGTGTGTATATAATGCTGCCACAGCAACGCAGATATGAAGTAGTAGATGGAGAGGGGGGAGGAGGAGAGGTAAGAGGAGAAAAGGAGGAGGAAGATGTAATGGTAAAAGGGAAGAATGAATAGGAAGTAGAGGGAATGCTCAGCGATATTGTTAGAATCAGGCATATCAATAATAAATAAGTAAATGCCCAGATCTAATTATAGTTAAGCACCAACACTAGATCGTATAATATACCCTTCTCTTACAAGAAGAGTTTCTGATGATTTAAGCACTGCTTACCTCTCTGATTATGGCATCGGCTATATCCTCTGCAGATGAACCTTTATTTATCATAGCAAGGATCTGGTTACGCTTAGCAGCCCATACACTTGGCCCTATGCCCTTCTCACTCAATATACTCAGGACCTTCTCATACTTCTGCATCTGCTCTTGGCTCAAGAATAGTTCATTACCTGCCATGATATCTGGCTTTATTATATCGATGTATATCTTATCCCCAACCTTTATACCCGATTCCTCATACTCCCTTATGCTCAACTTCAGCGTTGTTGTGAAGCCTCCCATCAACTGGCTTGCTATCATCTTGTTTAGGTTCTTCATAAGGTCCTCGAATGATGTGAAGTTACTCACAACCTGCACACCGAATGGACTCTGACCCTTCTCCTTGATATCCCTAGGCTCTGCTAAAGATACAAATACATAAGGACTTCCATCTGGTGCTGCATCTATCCTTACAACTATATACTCCTTCCTCATGTTACTGGATAACACTAACCAATCTATAATGTTTGTGGTATGCATGAATGTATGGATTAGAAGCAAGGTTGATAAGCAGCCATGCAAGTTAGTGATGCTCTTACCATATATCTTAATTGCTGATACAATATCTTAAATCAGACCATTATCAACCAATAGGTCCAACAACTCTGCTAGAGCATTAAGGATCTCCTTCTTGGATAGTCTAACCTGAGTGTTGAACCTAACTACAAGTAGTATGGCAAGCATATCGTAATCTGTATGTGCTCTTCTCACCCATGCATGCTCTATAACATAGCCTGAGCCCCTCATGCCTACAACCCCTCTCCATTGCTTAATCCTTGCAAGTGCATCCTCTATGCTAGAGATTACATCATCTATACTGTAATCAGCATCATCCCTTATATTGAACTTAGCCATAGGCATGTAGAGTAGGCCAGAGGTTATAGGATCACCATGCTTCAGCATCCTCTCAATTATCTCATACTCTCTTTCCTTAGGCTCTATCTGACCATAGTCTGGCTGGAAGTATGCTACAACGTTCTTATCCTCATCGTATATCTTGAAGTAGTACTCCTCTTGCTCTATACCCCATCTCATAGCGATGAGTAGTGAAGAGGTATTTATAAAGACTGAGAGAAGTAGATTATTGATTGATATATGTATGTATTGATGGTGGATGGATGGATGGATTGATTAGTTAATTAGTTGATAGATAGATAGGTGGATGGATGGATTTAGAAATAAGACTAGAGTGCTTTGAACTGCTCAGTCCATCTAAGATAAGCCTTTATCATCTCCTGACTAACACTAGGCTTCCTGTTCTTAAGTATCTCCTTAAAGTCGTTCATGCCTATGCTTCTTGTCTGAGCATTACCATCGAATGCCTTGCCACTCTCAAAGAGTTCGTTTACGACCTTCAGTTGCACGCCCTGGCATACATCCCTTATATCACTTGCTGAGTACCCTTCTGTTATCTTTGCAAGATCCTCAAGTTTAAGCGATGGGTCTATGTTGAGTTGGGCAGTGTAGGATCTGAACATCTGTAACCTTGCATTGTAATCTGGTAAGCCTACGTATATCCTCTTCTGGAACCTCCTGAGGAATGGCCAATCTAGGCTCCATGGCTTGTTTGTAGCACCTATAACGTATATTGGTGATCTCCCAGACTTGCTAGTAATACCATCCATCTCTGTAAGGAACTGGTTCTTAACCCTAACCTCTCCTCCTATCTCATTGCTTCTTGTGCCTAACAGAGAATCAACCTCATCTATGAAGAGTATGACTGGTACATTCTCCTTGCTAACTACCCTCCTTGCCATGGAGAATAACTTTGCTACATTCTTCTCAGCCTCACCAAGCCATTTACTCATCATGGATGCTGCATCTACGTTTATGAAGTAACCTTCTATCTCACTTGCAGTTGCTGCTGCTAGAAGTGTCTTTCCATTACCTGGAGGACCATAGAGTAGTATACCCTTTGGCCATCCAAGAGGGAATAGATCTGGCCTTTGAGTAGGATATATTATGCTTTCTCTCAACGCTCTCTTTGCATCCTCAAGGCCTATAACCTCATCCCACTTCACATTTGGCTTATCCTTCAGCACTAGATCATCAAAATCAGCCTTGAGTATCTCAACATTAGTATCATTGCTACTTAACCCATTACCATTACTCCTCTCACCCCCAATACCATCATGTCTAACCTTGTTGATTATTGTATTTGCTTGCTCGTTACCCTTGCTGCTACCCTTATCCCCATTGACCATATCATGCATACCATCCAACCCTCTAGACTCCTGCAATGCTTTTATCCTGTTCTGATAGGCCTTTGCCCTCTCAACGTATATCTTGTTCAACTTGTAATCTGGGTAGAGGTGAACCAGCTTCAGCAAGGCATCGACTGCCTTCTGATAGTGCAGTATAGCATGTGGCTTTGCTCCCTGTGAATCTAACTTTATGGCCTCTGCAGCATGCTTACTTGCAATATTCTCTAATTCTTGGGGTGCCAGAGTCAATTAACACTCACCTGCATTACAGATAAGGATTTACCTATACCATAGTGTAAAATATAATAGCAAAGTAACTCAACTAATATTGACAACAATCTAGGTGAAATTGGTTCATGCTAAATTGTAGTAAAGTAAAATAAACGACAAGACTAATCAATTAATTAAGCCTTATAATGCTATATATCTATCATATTTTATGAATCGTAACCATCTATAGTTGGTAATTCAATCCTCTCACTATATCCAAACTCTATCTTTGATTCTATGAACGATGTGCCTATCTTCTGCATTATACTCTGCATCTCCTGTTCCATCCTCTTTATATCAGATCTTATAGAGTTGAGTACGTTCATCGTCCTCTCAAGTAACATGAGCAGTTCTTGAATGTAGATGAGTGTATCTATACGAATAGTTATACTCTGCAATGCTAATTGTGTAGTCTTCATCAATGTCAATAGTGCAGTTATATCATCATTGCAAGGAGTCTCTAATGAAGCACTATTACTACTGCTGCTACTAACGTTGCTACTGCTACAGATATTGTTATTAGAATTGCAACTACATGTATAACCAAGGGTACGCAGTTCGAGATCTCTCTGCAACTTATTGTAGAGAGAGGTTATGGATTTGAGCTCTAACTCAAGATGGGATACTGCAGATACAACCTTATCTCTTGCATCATATACATTACGATTGAATACCATAACAAGTACACCTCTTTCTCGCTGCTTGTATATTATGTAAATAAATAAAAAGTATATGATGTCTAATCATAATTGCTACCTCCTCTTCTTCTACTTCTAGTTCTCCTACCTATCCTATCCTTATCGTTTATCTACCCTCCCTATCTACTCACTAGCCCATTATCTTTCCATCCTCACTCATGCTAGGTAGATCTGGGAACTTCTCCTTCATCTTGCTCTCAACTACGCTTGCTGCCTCCTCGAGTATCTTTGTTGCTTCTTCATTAGCATACTCGAAGTTTATGTTATAGCCTCCAACCTGTCCTGCATCCATCAGTATACCTCCAAGCAGTTCAGATATCTCGCCCATCTCATTATCAACTTCAGGCATCATGCTTGCTAATCCTGATCTAACATTCTTTACAACAGCCATTGCTGGGCTAAGTGTGACTACAACATCTCCAAGTTCTGTTATCGTGCTGAGTCTCAACTGTATCTGCTCCAATGCAAGCTTTGCTTGATTCACCATCTTGTTCAACTTTCTTATCTGAGCCAACTCATTTGAGAGTACTGCTGAGTACTGTGTATCATGCTGCTGTATGGATTGCACTATCCTCTTGAAGAGTAACTGATCCTTCTCCCTTAACTTCTGCGCTATAGTATCAAGTTTCATTATCTGCATCTGTAACTTCCTCTGTGCATGCTCTATCCTTGGCTTGAGTGGTCCTGTGGGCTTCACTACACTCTGTAACTTCTCACCCATACTAGGCTCGTTTGGTTTGCTCCACTTTGATGCAAATGCCATATCTATTCACTAAGATCGATGCAGCAAAGATGACTAATATGGAAGTGTATTGATTATTTGATCAACTCTACAAATAATATTTACTATAACACATCTATCAACTACTGCTACGGTAAAGGGTTAATCATACATATATGCTATATCATTAGATAAGTGTATGGAAAGGGCAGAGAGGATAGCATTTAGAAAGGCTGTCAAGTTACACGTATTCATGCCCAGTAATAGAAGGATCTGGACTGTTGTAGGCAATAGGCATGAGTACTGGATTCACCCCCAAGATTACTGCACATGCAAAGATTACTACTTTAGGGCAAGGGCAGTAGCAATAGAAGGAAGAAGGGGGAGGGAAGGGGTTGAGGCTTCATGCTACCATCTGAAGGCTGTTGAGATAGCAGAGGTTAGAGGGATGGTTGATGAGGTGCATTTTAATGATGATGAGTACGATGACTTCATAAGAGCACTGATAGATATGATGTATAAGCAGGTAACCAAAGGTGATTGTTAGTTAGACTTTTATCTTGCAGTAAGCAACAACAACAAAGAAGGAGGGAAGGTGGTATGTTATGGGTGATGGAGCAAGTATAGGTGTGGGTTCTCCTGCTCCAGACTTCACTGCAGAATCTACACAGGGTAGGATAAGGCTCAGCAACTACAGAGGCAAGAGTGTAGTAGTACTCTACTTCTATGTAAAGGATATGACCCCAGGATGTACAGTACAGTCAATAGGCATTAAGGATAGTATGGAGAGGATAAGGGCTCTAGGTGCAGAGGTTATAGGCATAAGCAGTGATGATCTAGAGTCTCATAAGAGGTTTGCAGCAAAGTATGGGCTGAACTTCCCACTGGTTAGTGATGCAGATAATAGCATAAGCAAGGCATATGGAGTATTCAATGAGGAGAAAGGTAGGGCGAGAAGGGTAACCTTCATAATAGATAGGGATGGGGTGATAAGGCATATAATGAATAGAGTGGATGTTAAGAGCCATGCAGATGATGTTATAGATATGCTCAAGGAGCTACAGCAGTTATGATGAAGTTGATTTATTATATGTTGTACATAGTGGTGGTGTGAAGATAGATGAATGTACTTGTCCTTGGCTCTGGTGCAAGGGAGCATGCCATAGGATGGAAGGTTGCCAGCAGTAGCAAGGTTGAGAGGGTATTCTTTGCTCCTGGTAACGGTGGCACAAGGCTTGCTGGCTATGAGAATCTAAGCATAGGGATCAAGGAGCATGATAGACTCTTGAGGTTTGCAATGGAGCATGGATGCTTAACCATAGTTGGGCCTGAGGAGCCATTGGCCATGGGCATAGTAGATCTATTCAAAGGTAATGGTCTAAGGATACTTGGCCCAAGTAGGGATGCAGCAAGGTTGGAGAGTAGCAAGGTATGGGCAAAGGAGTTCATGAAGAGGCATGGTATACCAACAGCAGAGTTCAAGGTTTTTGATGAGCCAGAGGCTGCAAAGGATTACATTGCAAGGAGCAAGAGGGATGAAGTTGTAGTCAAGGCAGATGGGCTTGCTGCTGGAAAGGGTGTAGTAGTGTGTAATAGCAAGGCTGAAGCATACAATGCAATAGATATGATCATGAGGGATAGGGTATTTGGTGATGCTGGTAATAGAATAGTGCTAGAGGAGAGGCTCTACGGGGAGGAGGTATCCTTCATATGCATGAGCGATGGGAAGCATATCATACCGTTGGCAACAAGCCAAGATCACAAGAGGGCATATGATAACGATGAGGGTCCAAACACCGGTGGCATGGGTGCATACTCCCCAAATCCTATCATAAATGGTAAGATGCATGAGTGGATAATGCGTAATATAATGCAGAAGGCTATAGATGGGTTAAGGGATGAGGGCGTTGAGTTCAAGGGCTTCCTATACGCTGGGCTCATGCTTGCTGATGATAAAGCGTATGTTCTAGAGTTCAATGTAAGGCTTGGTGATCCAGAGACGCAGGTTATACTTCCAAGGCTTAGATCTGATCTCATCTATTATGTTGAGCACTGCATAGATGGTACCCTAGATCAGGCTGAGGATATGGTATGGGATGAGAGGGTAGCAGTATGTGTAGTGCTAGCATCTAAAGGCTACCCTAATGCGTATGAGAAGGGCAAGGTTATAACGGGACTTGATGATCTTAATAGCATGTACAGCAATGGTGATCATCTTGTATTCCATGCAGGTACAAAGGTTACAGATGATGGTAGAATAGTAACAGATGGAGGCAGGGTTCTAAGCATCGTAGCCTTAGGTAGTGATATGAAGGATGCTATAGGGAAGGTGTATTCTGCAGTTAATAGAGTACACTGGGAAGGTATGCATTACAGAAGGGATATAGGGAAGAGAGCGTTAAGGTATTTATTGAATAGATGAGTTGTTATCTTTTGATGATTAACATAGGAGGAAGTGAGTGGATAATCATAGTACTCCTATTCCTCATACTCATAGTTGGGAGCAAGCATCTACCAAGTTTAGGAAGGAGCATAGGTAAGGCAGTTGGAGAGTATGAGAGGGCAAGGGCAAGTATAAGGAGGGAACTTGATAGGATAAATGCTAATACCAATACCAATACAGGCATAGGCTTAACTATACCCATAAAGGGTCCAGTAAGTAGTGAGAGGGAGAAGTTGGAGGCTGTAGCAAGGGCATTGGGTATAGATCCAAATGGAGTGAGCGATGATGAGTTGAGGAGGCTATTGCATGAGAGGCTAAACAACAAGTAATATTTTTATTAACCTTAATTGCAAACATCCTCCATAATATCATATAATACCTCTTCACATACCTTAGGAAGCTTTATTTATTAGCAACTTACACCTGCATGTATGTCAGATATAAATCCATTCGAGAATGCACTTAGACAGTTGGATGAAGCAGCAAGGATAATGCATCTAGATGAAGGGATGCATGAGGTGCTTAGAACACCAAAGAGAGTGCTCACAGTGTCCATCCCTGTTAGGATGGATGATGGCAGGGTTAAGGTCTTCATAGGGCATAGAGTTCAGCATAACGATGCAAGAGGCCCATACAAAGGTGGTATAAGGTACCATCCACAAGTAACGCTTGATGAGGTTAAGGCATTAGCAATGTGGATGACATGGAAGTGTGCAATAGTAGATGTACCATTTGGAGGAGGAAAGGGAGGCATAGCCTGTGACCCTAAGAGCATGAGCGAGCATGAGCTTGAGAGGTTGAGCAGGAGGTATGCATACATGATCTCTGATATAATAGGGCCATACGTGGATATACCTGCGCCAGATGTCTACACAGGGCCTAGAGAGATGGCATGGATTATGGATACGTATAGTGCGTTGAAGGGAAGTATAAGTCCAGGTGTGATAACTGGCAAGCCGTTGAACATAGGAGGCTCGAAGGGGAGGACAGAGGCTACTGGGCTTGGAGTCGCATTCTGTGTAAGGGAAGGGGCAAAGAGGCTCAACATAGATCTGAAGGGCTCAAGGGTTGTGATACAAGGGTTTGGGAATGCAGGAACCTATGCTGCAAGGTTCCTTAAGCAGATGGGTGCAAGTATAATTGCTGTCAGCGACTCAAAAGGAGGTATATTCTACGATGGGAAGGATGGGTTGGATGTTGAAGCACTGATAGAGCATAAGACAAGGACAGGAATTGTTAGAGGGTTCAGGAATGCAAGAGAGATAACAAACAAGGAGTTGCTTGAGTTGGAGTGTGACATACTTGTACCAGCAGCATATGAGAATCAGATAACAAAGGATAACGCTGAGAATATAAAGGCAAAGATGGTTGCAGAGGCTGCAAATGGGCCTACCACTCCAGAGGCTGATGAGATCCTATTCAAGAAAGGCAAGTTAATAATTCCAGATATACTTGCAAATGCTGGAGGTGTAACAGTAAGTTACTTTGAGTGGGTTCAGAACCTAACAAGGGATTACTGGAGCTATGAGAAGGTGTATGATATGCTAGAAGGTAAGATGGTCACAGCATTCAACGATGTGTATAGAACGGCAGAGGAGTACAAGGTTGATATGCGCAAGGGTAGCATGGTACTTGCAGTTAACAGAGTGGTTGATGCAATAAAGGCTAGAGGGATATGGCCGTAATATAATAGCAGTACACTACAGAGTAGCAATAAAGTTTGATACAGTGTAAGGTGATGCATCCTCCTCCTCATCTAAGGGATCTTATCTATCTATCTATTATCTTCTTTTATTTTGGTGCTTACTGCTACATACATCTCTGCATATCTCATATATTAACGTCGCCAAAGTCTCCCCAATCCCAACCTCCTCCCTCTCCAGCATCTCCTCCCATATCTCCACCTCCAGAACCAGCATCGGGTACCTGCTCTGGCATGTAATCCTGTGCAGCAAGGTTCATCATGTTAAGCATTGTCATCCACATCATCATATCCATTATACCCATGAAGAGCATTATAGGTATCCAACTCCTCATAGATAACGCTTCCATCTCGAACTCCTGCCTCTTCCCTTGTTCAGCAAGCATAACCATCCTCTGCCATCTCTGCTCCAACTCGAACCTTCGCTCCTGCAACTCCCTAGTGCCCTTCTCTGTCATCGTTAACTCAACCTTCCTCTTGCCTAGAAGACCCTTCTTCTCCCTCTTAACTATAAGCCCATGAAGTATCAACCTCTCAACTATCATGGCTACATCGAATGCTGATAGCCCTGTAGCCTTTACTATCTTCTCCTCTGTATTGTGACCTTTGGCTATAGCACTTAGCACCATAACATCCTTTGGCTCATCCTCTACACTACTCATGTATATGGTTTCTACTATCCCATTAATAGGTCTTATCCTATTATAGCATAAACATAATAGTAGTAGTATGGATCATTAAGCATTTAGAATAAATAATAGGATGCTCCTTTACGATCTAGAAGTCATGCTGTATAACCTATCCTCCCTTCTCTCTGCTACTCACTCTGTGCTGAATGAGTGACCACAAGCACAACTCCTTACTACGTTTGGATTGTTTATCTTGAAGCCAGCGCCCATGAGGCTCTCTATATAGTCTATCTCGCTACCCTTCAGGTAGTTGGAGCTGTAAGAGTCTACAAGTATCTTAACCCCATGCTCCTCCAAGATTATATCATCCTCTGAAGGTTTCTCCTCGAAGCCCATACCATATGAGAGACCAGCACAACCACCACCAGCAACATAAACCCTAAGGTATAGATCATCCCTGCCCTCCTGCTTCATGAACTCTTTAACCTTCTCTGCAGCCTTTGGTGTTAATACTATCAGCCTTTGAATACTCTTCTCCATACCCTCATCTATCCTTATACAATATAATAAGCTTTACTTTAGTAAGATGGATAAGACAAAAATAATGATGATGTACAGCATATTATGCTGTTTCTACCTCTTCTGCAGGAACCTGTTCATCCTCTCTACTCTATCTGGGTGTGTGAAGCAGAGGCTCCAACCCCATAGTTCAAGTGCAAGACCAGTGTTTATATCGCTCTCTACCCCTCTGTTTATAAGCGTCTTCGATACCCTTACTGCTAGAGCGCTGTTCTTTGCTATCTCCTTTGCCATTGCAATAGACTCATCAAGTAGTTGAGGCAACTCTACAACCTTGTTAACCAGCCCTATACTTAACGCCTCTTCAGCATTAACCCTTCTGCCAGTGAATATAAGCTCCTTTGCCCTTGCTACCCCAACTATCCTTGCTAGCCTTTGTGTACCTCCCCACCCTGGACATATCCCTAGCCCAACCTCTGGCTGTGCTAGTACAGCATTCTTGCTTGCTATCCTTATATCACATGCTAAAGCAAGCTCGCATCCTCCTCCTAGAGCATAACCATTAACTGCTGCTATCACTGGCTTGTTAAGGTTCTCTATCTTGCTCATCGCTACATGTCCTCTTCTAGCATACTCCTCAGCCTCTAGAGGAGATATCTTGCTCATATACTCTATATCTGCACCAGCAGAGAATGCCTTCTCCCCTGTACCAGTTACTATGACAGCCTTTACCTGCTCATCACTTGCAAGGTTATCCATTGCACTGCTCAACTGTGCTATAACATCTAGGTTCATTGCATTCAACTTCTCCTGCCTATTTATCCTTACTATTACTATACCATCATCCCTCTTCTCTACAAGTATGTACTGCTGCTGTTGTTGCTGCTGCTGTTGCTGATTTGTTGGCTGTGGTGATGCCATGGTATTTCCATAGACCATGAGCAAATAAACTTTGCACTCTCTGGTTACACTGGTATAGGTGTTATGGGAAATGCACCACATACTCTACAGAACCTTGCATCATTGCTTATACATGCACTGCACTCACTGCACCTTGCCTTATTAGTGCCCCCACAATCCATCAAGTATGGTGCACCAAACATCGCTCTATACATCTCATAGTAGTAGAGGTGCTCCTTGCTCCTTATCCTAACCCTATCACCATCAAGGCAATCCTTGCTCCTCCTTGCAAGGTACTCATCATCAACCATGGAGGCAAGATAACTTCCTAATATGCTTGTATTTGCTCCCTGCTCCATTGGCATCTTTACCCTCCATGCTATATCCTTGCCTAGAAGATGCTCAAAGCATAACCGTAGTATGAACTTACCATACCTCTTACCCTCATACTCATTAACCTTTAGTCCCACTGGTATGCTCTTAGCATAATCCAATACATCTAGATATGGTAAGGATACACTCATACCAAGATCTTCTGCTATTGCTATGGAAGAGAAGTGCATTATCCTCTCAAGCCTTGCAAGTTCATGCTCCAACTGCTCATAACTCATGCTAAGCATGTATGAGTAACCAGCGAATATCTCATCGCATCCATCACCTGTTATTACATGCCTTAAGCCATATTCTCTCAACTCCTTCATTGCAGCATATAGCACTATGGAGTTCCTAACCTCCATTGGGTCGAATGAGTGCATAACTCTTATAACATCTCTTGCTGTACTAAGCATCTCATCTATGCTTATATACTTGATGAGCAACCTCATCCCTAACCTCTCTGCAACGATTCTAGCATACTTGATATCTTGAGAACCTTCATGTCCTACACATATAGCAATTACATCCTTAGCCTTATCAATACTTGATGCTAGTACTGCAATTATGCTACTATCCAAACCTCCAGATAGCAGCACTGCCTTACTGGCAGATGGGATGCTACTAGTACTTCTAACATGTCTGTATATACTGCTCTTGAGTATCTCCATCAACCTGCTGCATATAGCATGATATGTATCATTTGAACCTGCTGGATACATGAGATAGCGTAGAGGAATATTTATATAAATTGTGAGGAGATAGATTATGTGCTACTCCCTTCAGAGATAGAGTCAAGATCGCTGATCCCCGCAATAAGGGCAATAATATCTAGGAGGCTTGTTAATGAGTACAATATGAAGGAAGAGGATGTTGCAAAGCTCCTAGGGATAACTCAGGCTGCCGTGAGCAACTATATAAGGGGTACTAGAGGGGATGCTGAACTTGCAAAGAGGCTCATGAGTGAGCCTACAGTAGTTAGGAGGATAGATGAGATAAGTAATGAACTTGCCACTAACAGAGCATTCATGCCATCTACAATGGCAAAGTACATAGGCCTACTCAACTACATAAGGCATAGCCTACTAATATGCGATATACATCATGCTATAGAGAAGAGCATAGATAAGGATATATGCAAGGCGTGTGAGGATACGCTAAGAGAAGGCTGAGAACTAATCTATAGTCAAATAGATTGGTTGGTGTATAAATTAAATTATATGGCTTAGGATATCCTAAGCAAGCCCTCTCCTCATGAGGAGGAAGAAGAGTACAAACGGTACAAGTATGACTAGCAGCATCACCAGTGCAAGTATACCAGCATCTGGTACAAGTACAACGAATGGGAAGGGGAAGATCACAACTATGCCTCCGCCCCCTTCTCTACCTGTACCTGCATCTCTTGCACTGTTAAGACTCTCTCCCTGCCCTTGCCCTTGCCCTTGCATCTGGCTCATAACACCCATGGATGCGTATGAGATGAGGAGCATCCCTATGATTATTATGGATATTCCAACTATGAGCATTGGTATATCTACTACATCCCTTAGTGCTGTATAGCCTATCATGAATACATCCTTACTATCACTACTACTACTGTTGCTGCTGCTACCATCCCTCATCATGGCTATATCATGCCCATCCTCCTCATCATCATAGATCAATGCACACCTCTTACATACACCATCATCATCCTCACCCATACAAATAGAGCATACTGGTCTCTTGCATATTCTGCAGTGATCTATGGCTATACCATCACATATATGACATCTAACCCTAGAGCTCATCTCATACTCACCATAATGAAGAAGATGATCGCTATAAGTAATGCTATTGGTACTATCAGTAGTAGAGACCTAGAACCCTGCCAGACTATTGGTATTGGTCCTAGAAGTATGAACCCCATGGATCTTCCCCTGCCCTGTAACGACCCTATCCTACGTAGCATTGCAAATGCTACTATGATCATACCTATTAGTACCAATGCAAAGCCAAGAGAGATCAACAGCCTTGCATCCATAACCATAATACTATAGTTGATCTACTATTTATTACTAATCTATCTAACCAAGATAAAAATAAGAGGATTATTGGTTAATGAATGCTCCTCCCTCCTTACTGCCTTCTGTCTTTGCCTCAGCAATTAGAGCATCTAGATCCTCCTTGCTTACATCCATAACCGATATGATGGATATCCTGAATGGTTTGCCACAGAGCCTCCCCAACTCCATAGAGTTCTTATCTATAGTGTAGATGTATGCTGAACTGTTTCCATTACTCCTTAACCTCTCAACCACATCCCTGCTTACTGATCTGGAGCATATGATGAGTTTGGCACTGTTTATATCCTTCAGCACCTCCCTGCTCCCTATCCTGCATGAATTGCTTGCCATTGCATTTCTAACTATCTTTGCTATTAGTTTGCTCATCACTAACCACCTCCTACATCTACTCCTAGGATGCTAGTGAGGCTGAACCATTACCAACCTTCATGTACAGATCAACCATGCCAGTACCTACAGGCACAGTTGAGCCAACTATAACATTCTCTGTAACGCCCTTGAGAGGTTCTACCTCCCCTTTGAGTGCTGCCTCTGCTATGGTTGGAACTGTTATCTCGAATGCTGCCCTTGCAAGTACACTGGTCTTGGTTCCAGCAACGCCATGCCTACCTATCTGCTGGAGCATCCCCTTGCTTGTCATTACATCAGCAACAAGCATTATATGCCTTATATCAACCTCCAGACCCTGCTCCTCCAGCGTATTCATTATCTCCTTGATGAGTGCTGTCCTTGCAGCCTCTATGCCAAGCACGTTTGCTATCTCATATATGTTGTTTGTTGTTGTTCTAGTAGGATCAACTCCCTCAACATCAAGGACCTTCTGCAGGTTT
>BEHG01000020.1 GCA_002898655.1 archaeon HR04 | reverse complement strand
TATTGATGAGCCATATAATTCAGGGAATATTATGCTAGTCTTTATTGGCATAGCTATTCACTCACCCAATAACGTATCAACTATTCTAAGAGATTTATCTCTCTTAACCATACTGTGAACTTTCTTATACCATTGCTGTAAAACTTTACCCTCTGTCCTGCTTCCAAGTTCACTGAGTAGGTTGCTATCTGCCCATCTGAACTGGTAAATTGCTTAACAATTACCCCATCTACCTCTATTATGCCTATATCAGTAGCATCAATATAGAAATATGTAAAGGTTAACTGACACTTGTATTTAGCCTCTATCTCAACTGAACCGTTATTGCTTCCAGCAAGTAATGGCATTGTCATGCTTCCTATCTCTGTAACTAGTTCACTACCATAGTACTTTGCCAATCTAATACCATAGTTTAAGGTACTACCTGCCTTACTTCCAACGTATAAGAACATGCCTCCACCACTGCTTGTGTAGTATGCCAAAGAATTTGATTGTAATGTGTTCATAACTGTGAATCCAGTTAAATCATTAAGGGGTATGAGCCCTACAGTAACAGAACTTGTAGGGTTAACATTGCCATTATTTGTGTTAGTTCTAACAAAAGTATTAATCAGATAATTCATAGAGATGATATTAAAGAGATCAAATAATGATAAGTTATATGTGTAATAGTAATCTCCTGTTGCTGGATTGCTTATCCTGTTATATTGCATTAAGCCCTTTATATATGGAGATATGCTAACCACACAATTAGGTGTTGTGTTTATAGAGCTTAAACCATTAGAATTATCTATATAGATTTGAGGTAATGCTCTATCAGGTAAGAAACATGGTAACATGCATGCTCCCGTTGCTCCTGATGCCTGTAAATACCCTATCCCTATAATTGCACCATAATTATCATTTGGATTAAGATAACCTATACCAAAAGTTTTAGGGTAGGGGCTTGTATTATTCCATTTGAGATAAATAAAATCCATACCATAGATGGTATGCATCTGGCTAGTATAGTGTCTTGATACATTATCACCATCAAGAGTTATAAGCATTGATGTATCAGTTGCAGGCTTATGTTATAGCATGGAATCCTCATATCTATTTTTAACCTATCTAAATGATCTACTTTGTGAGGCTAAATATAGATATGGTAATACCTACCATATTCTTACTCCAGATGATAAGAGAGTTGGAAGAAAGGAAGAAAGAGAGCCTAAAGGCTTATCTTAATGGTATGTATGAATTGATAGCCTTAGATACAGGCAAAAGCATTGAAGAGGTTAAGGCTATGCATGAGGATGACCTGCTCAAGGCATACAAGAATATAATGGACAGGCTCAATGAGAATAGTATAAGCAAGATAATAGAGTTTTTTCAGATCAAGTAGAAAGGAAGATAAAGTGAGATTACTTGCAAATATAGATAGACTTGCAGAGAAGTATGGTAAGTTGCCTCATGAGATACTTGCCCTCAATAAGCATGAGATTGATATCTTACTAATGTGTAATAATGCAAGGGTTGAGGATGATAAAAGGATAGGTATAGAAGGTAAACAAAAGGACGATGAAAAGGATAAAGCTGGAATTCATTACAGTATAGAGGAATATAATAAACAAATCTTACAGAGCTATGGGCTTAATCCTGAGCCTGAGATAAGGATTTATTAGTAGTATGACCAATAACCTCTATAATATTTATTTCCTTCTCATCATCTCTCTTATCTACTTCTTTATTATCTTCAATAATCTCTACAATAATCCCCTTATTTATAGAATAAGCCATATCTATTATAGGCTCATACTTGGCATAATCTTTCCTCTTAACTATTATCTTGTTCACCTTCTGTAATACATGGAACCCAATATCCTCTCTGTAAAACCTCTCTCCTTGCCTATCTATCAGTGCTTCTATCAAAACATTTATCTCAGATGAGTAAGCATAACCAAGTAAAGCATCAATCTTCTTTAATGCCTCAACATAAACATTTATTGACTCTTCATATTCATGGTTACAGGAGTTAGTATGCTCATGACTTAGATCAAGTATCTTTAGACCCATATCTATATTTATCCCATCTATATACATGCTAGCCTCTAACCCATATATAAAAAAGGATGTGTGTAATAGATGCTTTAAGCTTGCACTTGAGATAAGCAGATTGTACGGAATAACACTATTTGATTATCAGATAGATATGCTTAATGTTGAAGGTAATTGCATAGTGCTAGGAGGCAGGCAGATAGGTAAGACTACAATAACAGCATTAAAGGCCCTTAGCCATGCCATCATACATGCAAATACCACTACACTAATAGTATCACCATCACTAAGGCAGAGTTTACATCTCTTTGATTGTATAGTACAGTTTATCAACATAGAACCATTGAATATGTTAATAGAGAGCAAGAACAAGACGGAGTTAAAACTTGTTAATGGTTCAAGGATAATATCACTTCCATCATCTCCCAACACTATAAGAGGATATACTGCCCATCTTGTAATAGTTGATGAGGCTAACTTTATAGATGAGGAACTTATTACAAGCGTGCTCTTCCCTACAATAAGCACTACCAGAGGACATCTATGGTTAATCTCTACTCCATATAAGAAAGACCATATATTCTATCGAATATATGCATCTACATCTAATGATTGGCATAAATTTAGGATACCATCATCTATGAATCCATTGATATCTAAGGAATTCCTTGCTATGCAAGAGCAAAGCCTAGGCATCTACTATAAGCAAGAGTATGAGGCTGAGTATATCGATGAGCATACAGGTATATTCAATATAAGTAAAGTAATCCTTGATACTGATCTACAACTAGACATTAATACTATTTACATAGATGTTGGAGGTTATTCAGATTACATGGGTATATTATACTGCCATAAGAAAGGTAATTTGTTATATGTAGTTGATGAGTATCAAGGACAGGGGCAGTATCTGGATCAGGTGAGTAACCAGATAGTTAATAAGGGCATAAATCCAGATCAAAACATATCTATAGTTGTTGATTCAACTGGAGTAGGTAGAGGTGTTGAGGAATATCTTATTCAACTAGGTTATAAACCAAAGGGAGTAATCTGGAATAGAGATAAGCAGAGGGATGCAATGATAAAAGCAATGTATGCAATACAGAATAAACAATTATTCATATCTTCAAAATGCTTTATGTTAATCAGGCAGATGAAGGAAGCAGTGTTTAAGACAGGCAAGTTAACCACTTTATCTGGTATTGATGATCTACTCTATGCATTGATGCTAGCCTATGCAGATAACACAAAGAGGCAGGCACGAATACTATACTGAGCATCAGTTAATCATCTAAAATATTATTAAGTATTTCATTGAGTCTATCTAAATTGCTCTTATCTTCTTTTCTTCGTAGCTTTGCTATCTCTATCTCTATCTTTATCTGATTTTGCAGTATCTTAATTACATCCTTTGTAATAGCAAGCGAGTTATTCTTTCTAGCCTCAGAGATGGCTAATTCAATAAAGAAATAAAGGTTTTCTCTTAGTTCATCTATATTCATATCATTATTTATTTATACCATCTCATGGATTACTATTGCCATTATGTATAGCAAAGGTGCCAAGATTACCTATGTACTTTGCCTTCAGCATTATATGCTCTCCAGCCTTAACTGGTAATGTACTTACTGCATAAGCATTGAGTAGACTGAACTCAAGTCCATAGTTGCCAGTGCCTAGGGTATCACCATACAGGTTAAGGTTTAAGGTAGCACTGGTATTATCCCTTGCTCTAGTGAAGTGAATTGCATCATTACTCTCCAACTCAACATTAATATCATAATTACCAAAGCCTATGATCTTTGCATCTCCATTAACTGAGTAAATTGGTCTATGCTTTGTATCTAAAGATATCGATGCCTTAAACACATTATTAGTACCAGTAACCCTATAAATTGGCCTAATAGCTTCAGTATTATAGGTAACAGATACACCAGATACATACTTGCCTATTGCATCAACTGTATATCTTGCTAGATCAGTGCCTGAAATGTCTATCTTTATACTCTTAACTATTGCTTGATCAATTGCAATAGGGCTAGAAGTGTTGTCTATGTAAATCTGCAGAACATTGATACTGTTATCTACACCATAAACAGTATACAGATGTCTATACCTTACACCTACATCAGGGTTGGTGGTAGATGAGTAGTTAAGAATTCCTCTAAGCAGCTGTGTCATGCCCCTTGAGGGATCGAAGATACCCTTTATGCTTACCTCAATATCATCAAAATTACCCCTTCTCACTCTGGCTGCATCCCTGCTATTTATATCCTCTAAAAGCACCACATTATTAGGCATCTTAACCTCTACTTCCTGAACTCCATTAAGTTGATACATACTACTAGCCCATGCTCCATTTAAAGCCTTGCTTAATACTGCAACTCTGTTAGGCATATCTATATTTACCTCTCCTATTTATGCTATGTTACATACCTAGCCTCGATGATAACTCTAGCATGCATGACTATACTATTATCATCCCTTACTGCAATATCTTCATGTCCATATGGTGCATATCTGTATTCAACCTTATAGGTCTTGTATGTATCTGTTGAGTCTAGAGAGTTGATAAGAGCATCTATAAACCCAAGTATTCCAGCAAGATCAGTACTTGATGATGTGAACTTTATAATGTCAACATAATACTTAAGTCTATAATTACTCTTATCAACATGGCTAATGCCCTCAGACTCCTCAACCAAAGAGAGGATTACAAGTTTATCCATCAATGGAGCATGCTCAAAAGCCTCTACAAACCTAAAGCCTTGAGCATTACATAAATTACTAACCATGGTCTTGAACTCTTGATAGTTATCATATCTACCCATCTCTATATGCCACCTTTACTTTATGTTGCAAGGATGTACTTGCTCAATAAGCCCCTTAGATGTTCAAGTAGAGCCTCTTGCATGCTCTTAGGGAATGTACCTATCTGCCTTGCTATCCTATACGCACTTGCGTACTTCACTACCTCATCCTTATGCTCTGCTGAGGCACCAAGGGCATCAAGATAGCCATAGACCACATAAGTATTATTTATGATTGTAGATATGTAGGCATCAAATTGCATGTTATCAATCTTAAGCAAAGCTTTTACCTGATCGACTGTAACAGTCATATCTCTTTTTACCCTATCTTATTAATTAATAAGTATACATACCACTTGTAAATTGTCCTATAATCTGCCTTGAACCTATGTTGTTAATTGTAGCAGGACTCTTTGGGTTAGGTGGATTGCTCTGTATCTTGCTAGATAGGCTTGATGAACCTGATGATATAGGTATGCTTAGAGGCATAGATCTCATCCTTTCTATCTCTGTCTCTAATTGCCTTCTTAACATTATTATCTGGTTCATGAACTTTGATAATGCTGTATTTGTATCTATAACCTCTATCTTAAGTTTTGAGTATATGTTAACTTGATCAGTAATATCTTTATTATGCTCTTCAGATAAACTATTTAGCCTTTCCCTTAACATAATCTCAATCTTTAATTTTGTCTCATCAACAAAGCCTGTAGGTAAGCCATGCCTCTTTAGTAATTCCAATATGTTACTAGTTATAGTTCTCTCTGGTATGATTCCAGTCTTATGCATTGTCAGAACCCTGATGAACTCTGGAGAATCCAATACTTGCTCTATCAAGACTTCTGGTTTTGATATAACCAACCTTTTAGTTATGTCCTTACCTACCATCCTCTCAAACTCCTTGCCTAAATCTCCTAACCCAGTTGTATTCATAAAATTCTTGCTCAATTCCTCAAATTTCTTGCTAGCCTCATCTGCCTTTTTGCCTATATCCTCTAACTCAGTGCTTACTCTCTTAACCTCTGCGCTAAGAGCATCCATTCTTACATCATTCAAGCTCTTCATAGGATTCAATGCATCACTAATCTTGAAGGGCAGGAATCCAAATGCTTCATTAAGGGCTAATACTGCTCCAGTTATGCCCATTATTGCTAATCCTACTGGATTGGTTATGAATGTAGATATTAATGCGCTTCTAACAACTGAAAGGGTGCTTGATAACCTGCTAAGGTTTGCTATGAGTAAAGGTATGGTTGAACCACCTAACTGCATATATGTTTGTATCAGGTTGATAAGATCACTATTCAACTCTTTCTTTTTAATTGCTAATTCCTCTTCAGTCATCTTTATCTTGCTCTGTAGTTCCCCATATTTCTCTAATACAACAGGGTCATAAGCTTCATTCAACTTAACCTGCAATCTCTGTAACTCTCTCTTTTGATTAGCTAACTCTTCCTCTTTCTTTCTAATCTCCAATAACCCTTTCTCATACTTTAGCATTGCATTATTACCTTTCTCTAAGATATCTGTAGCATTCTTAAAGACAGTAACTATACCCAGAGCCTTAACATTATTATCTATACTCTTTATCCTATCATTGAGTTTATCAAAGTGACTATTGATCTTTTCAATCTGAGTACTTGCACTATCATCTATCTGTAGTTTGAGGATGATGCTCTCATCAACCATACTCATACACCTCTTAACCTAACCAATACCCAATAACCGCCTTGCCTCATCCTGAGTTAATAGCCCTGCCTTATACATATCCATGACCTCATTAAAAGTGAACTCTCTTCTTTCAGTAACAATAAGGTCGATGTTGAAGTACTCTTCTAGAGCATTTATTGCAGTGGCCTTATACTGGTTTATCCTTTCATCTATGAGGCTCTTGGTTACCTTTGCACTTGATTCAGTGAAGTTTTGTGATATAAGCAAGAGGGTAAATGAGTTTTGTGTTGCAATATTCAAGAACTTAACGATGATTTCATGTAACTCTCCAAAATTCTTGCTCTCTATATGGCTTAACCTTTTTATGTCCTTAAGACTATCAACCAAGATGAGGTCACTATTACCATTTGCTAAATCCTCCAACGATGCCTTTACTGCATTGAGATCAGTATCAGGCTCAAACAACAGGAAGTGTTTTGTACTCATACCCTTAACAAGCGCATGCATGGTTGAGTATTCAACAGCTCTAATCATATCAATGAGTCTATAGGTATATGTCTTGCCTTTGTATGTTAATGATTGAGGAGCAACTAGAGGATAAAGTAATGAGTTCTTATTGGTTAATGTATCATTAAAAGAGGTTGAGTTTATTACTATAAGATTGGGATATTGATCAAGAATTACTTTGGTAGTTGAATACTGAAATCCTACAAGTTTTCCATCCTCATAGATTGGATACTGTATATCTGACATGTTTATACTCTCCAGCATTGACTTCTTCCTGTTATAGTGCTGAATGGAATAACCGTAAATGATAAATTCCTTAATTATGTTCTCAAGATTTATATTTATACTAGCATCAACTACCTCGTCTCCTCTTTTCTCTCTTAGGATGAGATCAGATGTGCTGGAAGCCATATAATCAATGTTAGCCCTCAGTATGCTATTTGATATGTATAGATCATATAAGATCCTATTGGATACATTGGTAACTACATCTCCAACATATGGCTCTACTATTCCTGTAACATTATTCTTAGTAGTGCTATTAAAAATCCTGAATAGTCTACCTATATTCATATCTATATTTAGAGTGCCTCTATCAACTCAACGTTTATAACCCTTATAGTACCCTTATCTGTGTTGGAATAAGAAACAGTTGGAGGACTGTAAACCTTAACTGTAAGAGCACCCAAGTTATGAAATGGAAGATCAAGTACAAAAGAAAGGGTTGAGTTATTCTTATATGCATTGAAAAGATTAGTATAGACACTTGATGATATGCCTATGCTAGTAGGTTCAACAATAGTAAGGGTCCATATCCTCATGTTTAATGACTTTGATATCTGATATACCCATTTAAATGCAGAGTTATCCCATTCTACTGTATTCTCTCCTCCCTTTAAAAGCCTCTCAGCTAAGGCAGATATGGTAATAGGTTTACCTGCAATACTAGGCATATCCTTTTTTATAGTACCATAGAGTGATAAACAAAATAAAGAAATAAAGAAGGAAATAAAGATGGTTAAGAGGACTCTTTTAATCTGATCTTATCTTTATGCATTGATCAGGCAGCAGATACTTAAGTGCAAATGGTCTCTTTATAGTTATAACATCCTTTAATGCATTTCCATCTCTGAATATCTCTACCTCTAGATTGCCTATTGCTACACCTATAGCACCAGCAGGGAACATGATACTGACCAACTTGGTATTACCATCTACTGTCTCAGTAATCTCCTTGCTGGTCATCCTAACCCTAACACCATATATGAAGAACTCATTTATACCATCTCTTGCACTAAGCGTATTACCTTCTCCATACTCTATGAAGTTGCTTATCTCAGGACTACCCATAAGATCATGGAATACCTTTGGAGGGCATAGTAGTATAAGATCATTCATGTTACCAGTTGCTCTTATCTGCCTTATTGCTGTTAAAACTGTAGATGGATCTAGTGTTGATGTAGCATCCAATGGAGATGTGGTTATCTCTCCTCTCTGCTCAAAGATAGCCTTATCTATCTCATAAGCAATCATATCCCTCTCAAGGGCAACCAATTCCCCAACCAGATCAACTGGACTAGCAACCTTTGCCAGATCCGTTACACTCTGTCTATAACCTTTGTAGGAGACTGGGGCAGTTACCTCTGTTATATTCTGTGTTGCATCTGCTGGAGTAGTGCCATCTATGAATGTCTCCCAATCAACTACTGGCACTACTATCCAAGTTGCATTCTTGCCCTCTACCCTACCTCTTGCTAAGAACTCCTCTAAATTAGCACTTATATGCCTTGGTTTTGGTACTATACCCATCTCTGATCTTGTCCCAAATGGGCTTGCATCTATGGTATTTATTGTGAACTTTATATGTCCCCTCTGTCTAGATACAAAGGCATTAAGGCTCTCAAGCACACTGTCTACATATGAGTTGGTTGATATAACTGGCTTATCCTCTGTCATATCTCTATTTATATCCCCCTTATCTGCTATCTTACTATACTCATGTTTTGTTATTGTGCGTATTATGTTTATAGCACCTGCCCTTTTTACTGCACCTATCATCTTACTCCTCAAGATAAGAATATCTTCTTTTATTTCATCAGCATTTACATTTATCTTCTTTGCATTCTGCATGTAGAGAGTTGTTAGAGGGAATGCTGGGTTTTCAACTAAACTTAGCTCAAATGGCTTGATAGAATGTATAAGAATGAACTCCTCAACATTCTCACCATTTACATGCTGGCTTACATAGTACTCATGAACCTCAACCCCTATGCTAACCCTGTAGAGCCCAGCCTTTAGATTGCTCACCTCCTGCTCTGTCAGTAAACCAAGCCATACAGTACCCTCATAAGCAAGATATGAACCATCGTCTGATGTAAAGAGCCTAACCTCTCCAACCTGTCTATCATAAACATGTTCAATGTAAAGAGGCACGTTTGTGTTTATATTCTGTAATGCTTCATAGGTAAAGTAGTAACCATTGAGAGAGTAGCCTGCATAAACTGCAATACCCTCTATCTTTAAGGCTTGTCCTGCTTTTAACATATCTTTATTTACCTATCCATACATGCATAAAAGCAAGTTTTAGACATTATAAAAGTAAATATGGATGTCAAGAGTACTAAGCCACTGTTAATATGCTTGATAGTTGTACTTGCTCTATACTCAACCCTAAGAGCAATGGGCATAGTTGATGATACTCTAAAATATGTTCTAATAACCCTTCTCTCTATCCTGTATGCTCTATACCTCAGCGTAAATAAAAATAAAGATCTATCAAATAATAAGCAAATAGATAATTGATGTAAAAAGTCCCATCTCAAGTATGTATGGTCTTATATGTGTGTTTACCTTATACCTTAAACCTTGTTGTGGTAATTTTAATATTGGATGCTCTGGCAACCTTATCATGAATGTTGCCTTTACATCTCTATTCTTCTTAATCTGCATATCTATTTTTATATCACCTATTATTCATCTACTCTTTCTTGTTTTTCTTCCTTTCTTATATAGTCTGATGTAGACAGCATAGTTAACTTCATATATATCATCTATCAGTTGGCTCAACTCTTTGTATCTATCACTCCTTGCATATCTTTGCTTGAGTTTATTCTTAAAAGCCCTTACATACCCCTGTCCCTTTGTAACTCTCTTGCATTCTAACAGAAGATCATATAGATACCATGTTGGTATGTTGAGTCTATTGCTGTATATTGATACAAGCCTATAAAGAGCAATATCCTTCATGTTATACTTACATCTCTGATCCAACTTGATGAGCCTTGCCTGCTTCTTTAAAATGCCTTGATATATGCCCTCATCATCAAGGTGCATACCTCCCATGTATATTGTGCCAAGGGTTAGTCTTTTGTTAAGTGGATGGATATGTCCTTCATTCTGTCTTATATCAGCATATTCTTCTTTATTCTTATCCAATTCATCTATACCTATTCTTAAATCTTTATACATATCCCTCTCTATTCTATCTTGCAAGATAAGACTACAAGAAGAACATATTATTTCTCCCTTCTCCTCATCAAAAACCAGTTTATTTGCTGGGTGAATGCATTCTTCTATCTTCATCTCATTTCACCCTTGCTAATTCTATACATCTCTACATAATCAAATCAGAGATATATGCATCTATATGCATTCTTACTCTATCTCTTAACTGAAAGATCTCATCATTCTTGAATTGCTCTAGTGTGTAGCTTAGATCAACTATTTTCTTGCCATCTAACTTATATGTATAAGGCAAGATTACTATACCACTTAACTCAGGCAGATAGTCGTATTTGCAATTTGTCTTAAACCTTTCATACAGCTCAGCATAGAAACATGCCTGTAATAATACCAAGTCTCTGTATCCTTGCCAGTATTGCAAGCTCTTTATCTCATATATTAATCCATAGTCAATATTAATTGCATCAATATGCCCTGCTAGTAAGACTTTTTTATTGCCTATCATACAATACGGTGTTATAAGATTAATCTCTCTTAAGATTCCCTTGATCTTGCTTTGCAAATCTCTTTCTATCAGATCATGTATATACTGTCCTCTCTTCAGTATATCATCACTTGGTAGATCAGATGGATAGAAATGATTCTTTAAAGCAGTAAAGGATACAAGTATATATGTATCACTATCTAAGTATCTTTTGTTTAAACTCATACAATCAACCCTCTCATCCTAAATATCCTTAAGTATGGGGTTCTGAACATCATAACATCTTACTCTATACTCCTCTCTTACTACCCCTTCACATCCTTCTATCTTATATTCACTCTTCTCAGTGTTGTAATATACATGCAAAATCTCTTTATCTGATTCGTTAATGATTGTTAGATCATCAAGTCCATGACTACTTGAGGCTTTATATCTAGGATTGATAAGATATCGTTTATATGCAGAATTATCTTTTATGTAGTCATTGTTTAACATAAGATTACTCACAAAAGTCCATATCACTTGCGCATTCAGAACCTTATGTATTCCAAATGTTGTACATATGGATGCAGAAGTATCTATTACCAATTGCATTGGTAAGCAGATCACAGCATTAATATCAATTAATACTAGTTCTTTTATTCTCATAATCAATCTTATCATGTGAGATATTATAAATAAAGAAAAATAAATGAAGAAATGATAAAGATTATTTCATTTGTGATTGGCGATGCACTAGCCAGTTAAGTAAGTCTATAACTCTATTGAACTGCATTATCTGACCAAGTGGTATCTTCCTACCCTGTCTCCAGAGTGTAAGATAGATGCCCTTCTTTGATGCCTCTCTTATCTGTTCATCATTCAACTTGAATATCCTAGCTGTTTTAACTCCATACTTGTTTGATATCTGTCCATTCTTTCTATTTGTATATGATAACACACCCAACTTTATCCTTTGTTTATCCTCATCAGATAACCATGGCATTGCCTCAGTTATTAGTATGTAGAGCGTTGTACCCTTGATAATCTTTGCACCTACTGCCCTCATATACAATGTAGTTAACTCCTTCCTTACATGCTCAGGTACTATATGGTTAAGATTAATGCATCTATAATACCTCTTTTTATGAAGCAACTCTGCAAGGTATCTACTGTTATCCCTCCCAAGTCTATTACCTCTCATGCTCTTAAGTATTGCCCTTATCTCTCTCTGTTCCTCACTCATAGTTCTTATATATGATACTACATTCCTTGCCTGTGGTTCACACCTATCATTAGATGCTAACCATTCCCCATGAACCTCACCTCTTTCAAAGACCATACCGCAGAGGCAGCATACATACTCACCATCTTTCTCTATCACCTTGTGCTCGTATTCTTCTATCTCCATATACTTATATATGGAGAATAAATTAATAAATATTCTATATACAGGAATTATTGCCTTCAGTTATACTTTTTCGGATATAATTATATAATAAGAACTTTTTATTAATATTCTTGAGTTAGTTATAGAATTATAAACAACACTAACTAGGCTAATGGTTAAGAGGAGCAAGGCATTCATTCTAAACATGTAAGAGGATTAGAGGCTTGAGTATAGGCAAAATATATTAGAAGATGGATTTAATGTGACAACATATTAGGCTTGTAGATGTTAATATTATTAAGATGAACAGTAGAGCAGATAGAGTGCTATTATTCACCATAAAGATATCTAATTAGATTGGAACAAACAAGAAGGAATATTGATGAATGATAGAATTAGTTACAGTTCTGGTCATGGTTATTTATGTATCTCTTGCGTATTCTACCTTGTAAGATACATTCATGCTAGTGCATTCAAGAGTCTCTACATCTTCAAAGAAAGGAGATATAAAAGAAAGTTAATACTATATATCTAGTATAAGGTGATATGGTTTGTGGCTATAATTAGAAATCATCATGGTGGTTTTAATCTGATAAATGCTATTATATCCTCAATACTCAAACAGTATCCTATCTCAACCTCTTGTAGTTCATCCTTGAGACTTCTCATAAACTGTATAGATCTCTCGTCAACCTCTATTAGCACTCTCTTGAAACTGTTACTCCTTATGAAGTGTATTATAGAATCTAGCATGGTTGGGAACTCATAATACTTCACAGATCTAACACTTACTACGTGTGATGCAGGGTATACATCAGATACCTCTTCTGGTACTACCCCTAGGAATGGGGAGTAGTATGCTATCTGTACATCATCTATCTTATTAATAATATGATCATCATCGTGTATAGCATTTATTGCATCTTTGATCATATTACATTTGCTGGATGTGTAGAATGGATGTTCCTCTGGCTCAATTAAGAGTACAAGTGTACTCTTATCACTCCTTATGTTATTGCATATGAGCCTCCTAAACCTAGTCAACTCTGGTCTATACTGATCTATTGGTAAAGATAGGAAGAGTGCTCTATCCTTGAAGATTGGTGTACACTGCTCTAGATACTCTGCACTCTCTACCAGTGCATGATTTGCCTCTACAAGTTTTGGATGTGAAAGGGACCTTTGTATAACATACTCCCATAACCTACCTTCAACTATAGCCTGCTTCACATTATCAACCTCCCTCTTTATGGTGTAAAGGTTATGCAATGCTATCTTTGCTATCCTCTCATCCCTGCTCATATCCCTTAACTCCTTTGCACTTATGCTTGAGCATATAGGACACATACATGGCAGATACTCAAGTTCATCAATGTTTATTGTACCATTTGGAAGTATATACCTCCCATCCTTAGCATAGAGGATGTAGGATGCAGAGTCGAATGTGTCACAACCAAGAGCAACTGCCAATGGTATGGTTAATGGATGCCCAGCACCAAACAGATGCATTGGTTTGCTCAATGGTATAACCCTTCTAGCAGCAAGTATCATCCTTGCTAAGGTATAGAACTCATAAGCCTCCATAAGTTCGGTTGGGCTTCCTAGGGCAAAGAACTCATAACCCATCTCAAGGAGTCTCCTGCTAGAGTACTCAACAAGATCAAGATGCTCCCCTCCCTGAACTGGAGCAGCCCATATCGTGCCAGCATC
>BEHG01000019.1 GCA_002898655.1 archaeon HR04 | reverse complement strand
ATGCGATATACACTATCTAACACCAGATCTAAGGATAATACCGTTCTGTGCATTCAACGTCATACCAGAGTGGTATAGAGATAGGATACAGAAGAAGTATGGCATGCCAGTTGAGGAGTGGGAGAAGAAGGTAGGGAAGAGGTTGGAGGAGGGGCTGTATAGAGGGTTGCTTAGGAGGGGTAAGCCTCAACAGCAGGATATGGGTGTTGGTGCTGGATGTGCGCTATCAGAGATGCATAGACAGATGGAGCTTGCTAAAGGTGTAAGTGGTTTTTAACTTTATTTATCCTCAATTGATATACTGAAGGATATTCTAAATATTTGTTTAATTGATACGAAATATTACACAAGATTTTGGTTACATATCCCCTACACGATAATTAATTATTAGATGCTATATACTAACACCTTACCAAATGCTTCAGATCCTTCTTACTAAATAGAATCCTATTGCTGCCTACCTGATATTCCAACCTCCAACGTATCTCTAATCTCCAACTCTCTACTCCAAATTGCAAGAACTCTCTTATTGATCAATCAATAAATCAATCGTACTTCAAGAATAACCTTACATACTCATTGAATAGACTGCTAGCCTCAACGTGTGGTCTATGACCGCAATTCTCAAGTACGATTAGCCTACAGTTTGGCATATCTATGAACTGCTCAGCATACCTTACAGGTATTATTCTATCATCCTTACCCCATATAACCATAGCCTTAATGCTAGCAGACTCCAATCCCTTCCTGAACCTCCTGCTCAACCTCTCTGCCTTTGCACTATTCCTTAATGCTGACATGAATGCATGTCTAGCATTATCCATCCCTATGTACTCATACATCCACTCTAGATACTCATCATTTATGCTTGTGCCATGGACCTTCTCCAGTAGATGCTTTAACCCATCCTTACTCTTTGCATTGAATATCCTTGTGTAGTTACGTAATGTGCTTGTACCCTTGAACGTCTTGGGTGTAAAGCCTGCTGGTGCAACAAGTACTAGTCTATCAACCCTATCTTGATGATTTAGAGCATATTCAGTAACTATCTGCCCTCCAAGCGATGAGCCTATCATACTAGCCTTGTCTATTGCAAGGATATCCATGAACCCCTTCAGCATATCAACGAAGAGGTCTATAGTATAGTCTATCTTCGGCTTATCGCTCCTCCCAAAGCCCAGCATATCCATTGCATATACATGATGGTCTTCTGCAAGGTTGGGTATGTTGTTGATCCAACTGCTAGAAGAGCCTCCAAGTCCATGCACAAGTATTAGATTAGGACCAGAGCCTTCCTCAAGGTACCTTATCTTGTAGTTATTGATAGTAGCATACTTCTCCATCTCCATATACAGATAAGACCCCTAAGCAGCTATATATGCTGTGAGGATAAGAATAGCAGTATGCGAGCCTGTGTATGAGGTTAACGTTGGGCATATAGCAAGGTTGATGATGAACTTTGGGCTTGAGGAGTTGCTGCTCATAGAGCCAAGGGTAGATTTAACAAAGGCTAGGGTCTTTGCTGCTCATGCTTCTAGCATAGTAGATAGTGCAAGGATAGTACGCTTTGAGGATATCCTCAGGATGGACTTTGATCTTATAGTAGGGAGCACATCCACCCCAAGTAAGGACAGGAGTAATATAATAAGGGATGCAGTAGATGCTAGCACACTAGCAGGTATTGTAAGGAGTAGGGAGAATGTATGTCTGCTCCTAGGTAGAGAGTCTACAGGGCTCACAAATGAGGAACTTGCTAGATGTGATGTTGTGGTGAGTATAAACACACCAACAGATTACAAGGCTTTGAACATATCTCATGCACTAGCCATAATCCTATATGAGATATTCAAAGATTCAACAGCCATCTATAGAGAGCAGGCAAGTAGGGAGGAGATGGATCTACTCATCAAGTATGCTATAGAACTTGCAAAGGTATCAAATGTAAGAGGGTATAGGGTTCCAATGATAGAGACTACTATGAGGAGGGTAATTGGTAGAAGTATGGCTACCTCAAAGGAGGTTATGCTCCTTGTATCACTCTTGAGGAGTGCTATACTTGCAATAAAGCGTGCAGAGCTTAGATCTTGAGGTTTATTCTCATCCCTTATTCATACTTTCAATTCCATGATCGTAGCATATGATACCTATCCTATCCGTTTCCCCATATCCCTGGTTGGAGTTATAACCTAACCTAGCCTATGCTACTTTATATGTCTCTTTTGCTATCTTCACAAGGTAATTCAAGCTATTCATGAGATTAATTAGAATAGTCTATAGCATAAATATTAACCAGAAGGATTGAACAAGAATGAATTATGAAGAATGTTATCTTAACCCAGGGAATAACAAAGTTTATAAAACTATAAATAGATATAGCTAATGTGCTCAGCTGAGCACAAGGACAGTAGTGTAAGTTCCCTATAAGGGAGACCTACCAAACCGATGATGCCTGTGGAGGCAGGCTGGGATCTGGGGAGGTAGGGGACTACTGTCTATTTACTCACTCCACTCTAACCTTCTAGAGAATATGTTTCTGGGCCATCTTTCTAGGAAGAGTAACCTTTGCTTTATTAGCTGGTACTGTAGTAGTAAGTTAGACTCTTTCTTATTAACCAATTTAGCATATAATATGCCAGCAATATAATCTGCTAATTGGAGTAACGGTTCATCCTTAGAATCTTTATGTACTATCTTTACGCTCGGTCTTATTATTCCCTGTTGGGACGTTAGATGATCTACTTTCTTATTAGCATACTCGTTAAATGCATTTATCTTCTCTTTACCAAGACTCCTATCTATTATAAGTGTTAGTTGTGTTGGGTTATAATGTCTCAATATATGATCAGAAGTATAGTGTATGACTGCGAAATTATAGAGTATATCCTTTTTATATTTTAATTCATCTTTAACTGCTGTTTTATCTATTGCTACATAGCCTATCTTAAAGTTTAGATTATTGTTGTCAATGATCTTCTCGAGGAATCTCTTCTTAACATCTATTGAATCCCTGCTATATTTGAACTCGCTTATCTTGGACTTCTTTTTTATATTTATACACTTGAGCAATCGCTTTATCGCTTGCCTTATAGATCCTATATCATTATCTTCTATTATAACACTTGCAATAACAAAATAAGGAGATGATTTATCAGTAAATCCTAGATCACCAGATTCATCAATAAAGGCCGATAAAGTCTTATTATTCATTTCTTGCTATCCTTATTTATCTGTATATAATCCTACTGTACTAGGTTATTGGGATAGTTAAGATAATATTTCCATCTTCTTTGATCCTTTTATGCTTGTTATTCTAATTAAATTCATGAGTTGATTAAACTATGTTAATATAGTTAAAGAGATGATATTGAGGAGGAATAAGATATCTCTTGATTACTCAATTCCCTGGTTATAGCCTATGCTACAAAGGTAATGTTAAGATCAAACCCTTAACTGTATTCATACTTTCAATTCCCTGATCGTAGCATATGATACCTATCCGTTTCCCATATCCCTGGTTGGAGTTCACAATAACATGAAAGCGCAACATCAGGTGTCATCAATGCCTAATCAGTGCCCTATGGTGGAGGATCTATCCTAAACCTATAATCCAGATGCCTTAAAGGTTTTAGTTTAGATATTGATACTTCAAGAATTATTGCTATGCTATGCTATGAGATCTACATTTACATTTACTATACAGAGTAACGATAAGTGATATAATTTATAACAATACCTAACATTCTGTAAGATGCGGTATAGTATAAAAGTAGCATCGATCTAGCCATGCATATGGAGTACAGATATGGACTGATGACTGTACAGTGGGATGATAAGGATAAGAGTCTAGTGCTTATAGATCAGAGGAGGCTCCCAAACAGGCTAGAGTATATAAGATGCAAGAGCCATGAGCAGGTTGCAGATTGCATAAAGAGCATGGCTGTTAGAGGTGCTCCAGCAATAGGGGTTGCTGCTGCATTTGGGCTAGCACTTGCAGCAATCAACAGCAAAGCAAAGGATAAAGATTCCTTTATGCATGAGATGGATGCTGCATTCAAACTACTAAGAGATACAAGACCAACTGCAATAAACCTATTCTGGGCATTGGAGAGGATAATGAGCAAGGCTAGGGGTGCTGATTCTATTGATAAGGCTAGAGAGGCTATGTTATCTGAGGCTGTAGCAATGCTCAAGGAGGATCTTGATGTTAATAGAAGGCTTGGAGATCATGGCTCCTTGCTACTTAACGATGGTGATAGAATTCTTACACACTGTAATGCTGGCTCCCTTGCAACTGTAGGCTATGGCACAGCATTAGGAGTGATAAGGGCTGCCAAAGAGAAGGGTAAGAGGATAAGCGTTATAGCAACAGAGACTAGACCAGTTATGCAGGGGGCAAGGCTTACTGCATTCGAACTCAAGCATGATGGAATAGATGTAAGCATTGCTCCAGATACCTCTGTAGCATTGCTCATGGCTAGAGGGATGATAGACAAGGTGATAGTTGGGGCTGATAGAGTGTTAAGGGATGGGCATGTATTCAACAAGATAGGCACGTATCAGGTTGCTATACTTGCTAAAGAGCATAACATCCCATTCTACGTTGCTGCCCCCCTCTCCAGTTTCGATCTTAAGAGCAAGGTTGAGGATGTTATCATAGAGGAGAGGTCATACGATGAGGTTGTGAAGATAGCAGGGAAGAGGATAGCACCAAAGGGCATAAGGGTATTCAATCCAGCATTTGATGTTACCCCTCCAACTCTCATAACAGCAATAATAACAGAGAAGGGTGTACTTGAGCCACCATATGAGCAGTCTATAGCAAGTGTATTAGTTAATGAGCAGATGATGAATAGTACATAATTAAGAGTATGCTAAAGGAACTCTATGAGCATCTCAACTGGCAACTCCTTTGCTATTGCATTTGTTACATCCTCATCATATATTTCTATCATATCATTATTGCTAGCCTTAACATTATACACTGCAGTTATCTTCTTGCCAGAGTCTGTGTAGAGATGGATGGTAGCCTCATTAGCATTATGGTAGAGCAACTCCTCTGGTAGCATCAATTCCTTCCTGCCATACTGTATGTTTATAGCATAAACTTTATCCCTATACATAGCCTTGCCGTGTATGTAACTCTGCCCCCATGTAAGATCAAAGAAGAGGAGGAGTATCTTTGTCTTGCTCATATAGCATCAATTGCTATTGATGATTATTATAATTATGGTGGTATAGCATGTTAAGCAGTGTTGTTAATGCAGCATACTTTGCTGCCAATTCTGCCACCTTCACGTTAGATGCACTCCCTATAATTATTACATCACCATCTTCTGGCATGAGGCCCTTAAGCCTATCCATCACATCCTGCTCCTTTATGTACACGCTGTTACCACTCCCAGGCATTATGAACCTAGAGCCTCTGTATACTAGGGTTGTTGCACCAAGTGCACCAACCTTGATGGCAGCATCCCTCTGCTCTACACCAGATCTTATTGCACCTGCTATACCCTTGACCCTCACGGCATAGTTGAACTCACCTACAGCGATAGAGCACTTTGGTATCCTTGCCTCTGCAACCATCACCCTTGATAATCTAGAATATAGATCCTTACCCTTACTGGTTAGCGTTGCGCCTGCCCTGCTAGTCTCTACCAGACCATGCATCCTCATATGCTTTATCATGGTCTTTACAGACCCTTCCCCAAGCATGAGTTCCCTCATAAGCATAGCCCTGCTTGCTCTCTCAAACCTACCCATGAGTTGTAATGCAACTATAACATGTGCCATATTAAATGAGAGCATCCTGCTTGGAGCGTATCTACTACATACCCTTATGAGTAGGGAGAGTTGTTCATCCCTATCCTTATACATAGCTTATCTACAACTACGCTTGGATATAACATATACATGGTGCATCTTCATCTACTTTAATCAATCAATCATCTGCTTATAGCATCCCAATGACTCATACCTTCTGTATGGTAACTATAAGGGTATCGCCAACCCTTGGGCTCCCAATCCTCTCATACACCTGCCTTGTTACAGTTATGCTCATCTGTATGGGGGAATAGGTTACATGCTGAACATGCTGGAATGGTACTATTGCAGGGATTATCTTCTTCATAATTGCTTTGGTATCCTCATCCAACTCCTTTATGCTGTCTATCCTCTGCTTAAGCATCTCAGCCTGATCTACTGGCTCTGTCCTTATCTCCTGCTGGAGGAGAAGGGTTAAGAGGCTACCATTATCAGTTATAGATCTTACAATGAACTCTAACCCCTCTTGCATGTAGTGCATGTATAACAATCCTACTTAACTATCTTACCTTTTACTTATAACATGCAATCAGCAGTCTATCAATCTAGCAGATATCATGCTAACTCAAAATCCTCTAGCCTAGCAAATACTTCAACATCACCAACCCTTACAAGGTAGGCATAGGGTCTGTCTGGCTCTATATCAACTATTATGCCCTTTGCACCAGCACTAACATCAGGCATATCATGCTTGAAGATTACAGTATCTCCAACCTTTGGTGTCTTCTTAGCCTCATACCCAGCCCTCTTTAGAATAGTTGTAAGTTGCTCTGCAACAAATCTAACAACCTCATCCATGGAGAGGTCACCAAACTTGTAATCCTTGAGCCATACAGATATCTTGCCAGCCTCACGCTTTGATGGTTGTATTACTATAACTACCCCATCTGTCTCATCTGTAACTTCCATGCTTACTATCACTGGCTTGCATGACATAGATATTAAGTAGATGCCCTAAAATAAAAATCTTAGAGTTGCTATTGGTAGCAATATCTGTTTGGTTTAGTTTAGTTATTAACAATATACCATCAAAATGGTTGAGGAAACATGGAGGACCGTCTACAAGTAGTACGCTGATGCTATATATGATGCATATCAAACCATCTTTTATACCTTCATGCACCTACCTTCATAACCTTTACCTGGTCTTCTTGCTACCACATGCAGGTATGCACCATCATAAAATAATAGATGCTGTAGATGCATCTGTAGATGTAAAGGAGCATTAGGATTAGATTAGGGAGGGTGTAGTAGTTAGTAGTCAAGCTGTAGTAGTCAAGCAAAGTAAGCCTCTCTCCTCCCTCTCCCTTCTCTTTCCTCTCCTCCAAGAACACATCTCCCATCTTGACCCTTGCACATAACCCATATGCCTAGAGGAGTAGTCATTGGTACATCTGTGCTACCCTCTATAGTTGTGATAGGTTGGATGCTCATCCATACTGGGCAGTGATGTCTAAGGTATGGGAGTGCTGATTTATTATAAAATACACCTAGTCTGTTTGCTTCTGATTATTACTCACTCAGTGCCTATAGCACCCAGAAGATCGAACTCCTCCTGAACAGCACCCTTGATCTGTGCTAGGGATATCATATGCTCATCTGGATCAAGTATTATTGCATGCTTGCCAAATGCCTCCTCTCTTGGCTCCTTCAGGAACCTTACACCCTTCTTCTTGAGTAGTTCACACAACTCATCGATATTCTGGATAGTGAAGCCCAGGAGTATCCCAGGTCTAGCAGCCTTGCCCTTGACCTGCTCAGCCCCAGCCTTACCATCTACACTCTTTATGATGATCTTTGTGCCAGAGGAGAAGAACTCTACAGTATCATTCGTAGCATTCTGTAATGGCAGTCCAAGATCATCCCTGTAAAACTCTACTGCACGCTCGAGGTTGCTGGTGAATAGTATCACTGCATCAAGCCTTCTGAACATGGGCTAGATTTGCATAAGCAGATTAAAAAGATTTCTTCCCTTCTAATGCATCTTGTGCTTATGTATTACACATATGGCTGGAAGGAGTAACATCATGGTATGCATGCTTGAATAGTAATACTTGGAAAATCTTATATCGTAATACGTCTAATATCTTTAGGATGAAGAGGATAGAGGCTATCATACCAACAGAGAGGCTTATTGCTGTGAATGAGGCACTGAAGAAGGTAGGGGTTGGAGGTGTAACAGTTATAGATAGTAAGGGTAGGGGGGCAGGGAAGAGGGAGGCTATAGCAGGCGCTAGAGGAACCATGTACTACATACCAGAGTTCCATGCAAGAACAACCCTCATAACCGTTGTTGATGACTCCAAGGTTGATGATGTGATCAATGCAATAGTTGGTGCTGCAAGTACAGGCTCCCCTGGAGATGGCAAGATATTCATAACAAATGTGGAGGATATTGTTGATATAGGGAGTAAGAAGAGAGGACCAGGGGCTCTATAAACTCTATAAAGAGCCAACACCTTCTTATTTCTATTCATCCATATCATATACACTGCATGATGGGTTAGCAGTTACGCACTAGTTGTTGAAGAACCTCTTCGTCTCACCAAGCATGAGAACCTCCTGCTGTGCAGTCCTTATCACTAGAGGAAGGTTATTCACAACACTCCCTATTACCATGCAGTGCTTTGCTGGCAGTGTTCTAACTATTGACTTTACAGACTCTGCATCAACCATCGATGCCCTTGCTATCTTATCAAGATCGTTCTCGTTGGTGAAGTTGAAGAGGAATATGTTATCCAACTGCCTGTATATACTATCACTTATAGCATCTGGCTGATTGGTTATGAATGTGGTGAATATGCCAAAGTGCCTCATCCTTGTCACTATATCCTCCCAGTAGGTATCCCTTAGGTAGAGATGCGCTTCCTCAGCAAACAAGAATATGGGGGGTATCTTGCCCTGCTCAAGTAGTTCAACAAGCTTGCTGAGCAGAAGCTCTACAGTCATCCTCCTAACCACTGGAGGAACCCTGCCCATGCCTATGACAACCACTGCACCATCATGCCTCTCCCTTATCACATCCTCTACCCTTATACCATTCCCATCTGCAAAGAGCCCAGAGGTGAGCATTGTATGAAGCCTAGATGTTAATGCATCCTTCACAAGTTCGTTTGTTCTCCAGTTTGCTACAGACTCCATCAGGTTTGATATGCCTAGCCTATTTCTTGATGCTAGCGCATCCCAAATCCTGAAGAACTCCCTTAGCGATGCTGCTGGCATATCTAGAGCATACTTGAGCATGTTTGCTACTGCACCCTTGCCTATATACTCCAATGTAAACCTCAAGCCTCTCCCAGGCTCAAGGAAGAGCACCTTATCACCTATACTACTCTTCCCTCCATCATGCCTCCATGCTATGCCTAGATACTCATTGTTTAGGTCAAGTATGAATATGTATGCTCCATACTCTGCTAGGCTCTTTACTATACTCTTTGCTAGATGGGATTTGCCAGAGCCCTTCTTACCAGTTATAAGGTTCAACCTACCATCAAGATCCTCAGCATATATGGTAACTGGTTCACCATCCATGCTATAGCCTATCTTGATGGGATGCGCCTTCTGGCTCTCAGCAGCAGTATTAGCAACACCTCTACCATGTATGAATGAATTCAACTCACGCATGTCTACTCTCCTCAACCTTGAACTCACCCTTGATGGTAGCCATGATACTGCATGCCCTAGCCTATCATCCTCTACACTAGCCCTTATCTTACATCTCAATAATCTAGCATCCCTTACTATCCTTGCTATATTGCCTATCTCTAATGGATCGTACTGGTTGCACTTGCTTGCTGCATTAACTACCTCATCCCTGACAATATCCTCAAGGAGCGATTGTGTGTTATGGTACTCCTCATCATACACCTGGACCAGTAACCTCCTTCTACACTCCACATCCTCTATGATGAGATAGTCACCCTTGCTTACCTCTTCGCTATACAGTGCAAGGAGTATTATCTCATCACCTTCCTTGCTTATTATCCTCATCCATCACCACCCCATCCACATACTATATCTTGCCCAAGAGCGCTCTCCTAACATCATCCCCATCAACCTCCCTTATGTTGAACCTGCTCTTCATGAAGCTCCTTATGCAGAGCATATCTGTATGGGTGAATACAGATGTATGGTGTGCTATCCTAAGGGACTCTGGATAACCATTATGGAGTGCATCGTTTGCCATGAGCATACCAAGAGAGGTCTCTGGCTCATCGAGTACGTCTGCCCTTAATACCAGCCCATTAACTGCAAGCTTTGCTAGTAATGATGATGTTGTTGTTATTGTTATCCTACTCCTAACCCTAGCCTTACTTCCAGGATCTGTGCAACTGTTATCATAAGTATTGCCATAGCATCCATCCTCTCCTCCTTCCCTTACTTCTTCTCCTCCTCCTCTTGCTACCATAATCCCTTCCTCCTTACCATCACAATCTATCCTATGCTCACTGCTCCTATCTAGCATCTTCCCATCACAGCATGCCCCATCTACCATCGCTGTAACATCCATGTAACATGGGTAGATTTCTCTACTGAGGAGAGATATCATACCCTCAAGATGTCTCAGCCTTGTACTCTTGCTCAAACCTATTAGCATATTATCATTTGCCCTACATGCATCCTCTACCTTATGGATAGTGTAGAGATGTTCATGTGTGGAGTGCCTAAGCGAGCCATCTACTAGCAGTATGATACCTCTCATCGCTCTAGCAAGCTCGTACTGGACCAAACGTTCAAGCCTTACCCTTATCATCCTCTTCACACCATCGATCTCCATACTTTTGCTACAATCACTACAATACTGGATGTAGAATAACAATGGTCCTATCAGGGCATGTGTAATAGGCTCGCCATTACATGATAATGCTATACTGCACTTAGCAGAGTATATACAGCCATCTATGGTCTCACCTACCAATATGCAACTAGAGTCTACAGCAACTACACATGCTGGGATATCTATGCGCTCTAATCTATGTATCTTGGCATCATTATGTGCAAGGGTTACATCCCAGCCCCCTATCGGCTTCATTATTACATTATTGTTGGTGAAGAGAACCTGCTTACCATTCAGCATATCAAGCCCTGAGGGTAAGATGCTATCAAGGCTCTTCCCTATCATCTCCATCGTATTGCTGAGATCTACCATAGGAAGGTTTAATTGTGCCTTCATCTTGTTCAACAATATAGGATATGGGGCCTATAAATGTTGCGCAAGATGTTCAACATGAACAATATGAGAGCACTGAGGAGCCGAGCATGGTGAAGGTAAGGTTGAAGAGGGGTCTATGGGAGGTTGAGATAACCTGCAGGGAGGATAGGGTAAGGCAGGTGGTGGAGAGCGTACTTGCTGGTATGGGTTCCAGCATGGGTGTAGATGCTAAAGAGGGAGCAGGTATGGGAAGCAAACCCATGGGTACAGCAATGGTAGGAGGTATGGTAGGTAGCAGAGAAGCAGTTGCTGTTGGAGAGGGTAAGTTGATGATGATGGGTAGTATAGGCAAGGGTTCAACATGCAAAGGCTTGATAGAGAAGCTCTGGCATGAGGGCTGGTTCTCCAATGAGCGTAACCTTGGGGAGGTGCATGAGGAGCTTGCAAGACTAGGATACAACTACGATAGGACTGCTGTATCACATGCGTTAACGGATCTGGTTAGGGAGGGTCTCCTTAGCAGGATAGGGAGTGCTAGAACGTACAGGTATGTACAGAAGAGACCTCCACTGGGTTGATCTATTGATGATGTGATAGGATGAGATGAAATGGAATGAGATAGGTAGGATGGGATGGGATAAGACGAGGGGATAAGATTAATGGCTATAAGATGGATTGAAGTAGGATGGGATGGCTACTCACTCATGCTAGTTCTATAGTGTGATATGGATCATCTCTTGCTGGTTAGGGTATTGCTTAACCACTGTATGCCTTGAGTGGTTATCCTATACCTTGCCCCCTGCTCACCTGCCTCCTTCTCAACATATCCTGCCTTGACCAGCTCACTCAGCCTAGAACTAACTGACTTTGGTTTTAGTCCTGTTACGCTCTGTATCTCTTGTGCTGTCATGCTTGGGGTGTTGAACCTCCTCAACTCAAACATAATCTTGTATGCTACAAGTTGTAGTGCTATAACCTCCTTATCGCTCAACCTCTTACCAGTATCGTTTATAACCCTAGGACCTTCAGGTGTCAGCCTTATGTATGAAGCAAACATATCCATGAGTTGGGGCAGTGAGTAGTTCAGGGAGATCCTATATGCTAGATCAAGGTTTGGCACCTCCCTTGCAAGGAACCTATGCACAGAATCGAGTACAGCCTCTGGTGTGCCTCTAAACTCAACACTTGTATCCTTTATGGTAACTATCACTGTAACCTCTAACCTCTCCTCCTCAGTGCTCTCCATCTAAACCATCACCATTACTACTACTAAAGCAACAACCATCATAAATGTAAACCAACATTATTACTCTTACCTCCTACCTATCCTATCCCTCTTCTCTCCTCACATACTCCTCCATGCCAATTCCACCATTGCCCATCCCTTCCATTCCTTAACTACTAGCATCTCCTCCTCCATCAACACGTGCAAGCAATTCGGTTGATGCTGTGTATACAAACTCGTTATCTGAGCCCTTGAACCTCCTAAGCCTACCGCTCTGTGCTAACCTTAGGAGCGTAACTGCAACTGACTGCTTTGGATAGGATAGACCATAGTGCTCCAACACATTCTTAACATCTGCAAGCCTCCTAGCCTGCCTACCCCAATCAGTCCTGAATATCTTCACTATTATATCGCTAAGAGAGTCACCCTTCTCTATCTTTATCTCTGGTATATCTTGTACATCGACCTTGTGGTCTTGATTATTGGTAGGGTTAACAGGATAAGCATTGTCATACTGATTGCCTTGCATATTATTAGCATCATGCTGCTGAATCTTGCTAAGTATAGATGGTATGGCATCTATAACATGGGGTAATGAGTCTATGGATGACTCTATCTCAACCTCATTCATACCTGCCTTTACCCTTATCTTAACTAGGGACACGTATCAAACACTCTAAAGCTATATAAAACCTTTATTAATACATGCTGAAGGTTGTAGTAAGTACTTGTTGAGTACTGTTTGTTGGTTTGACATTTGAAGCATTCTGCTAGACTACTGGCTCACTAGCAGTTTATGCTACCGCACCAGTATCATCTAGAACTAGTTCAGGATGCTCCTTCTCCAATCTCTTATACATCTCACGCATTATCACGTTTGCACCATCACCAAACAAGGAGTATAGTACAACCTCTAACTCCTTGATGCTTATATTGTTTATGTTTACTCCCCTCTTGCTTAGATGATGTATTATTGCCTTCATTGAACTCTCCCCAAGCATGGATAGTGCTCCTTGCAGTGCATCCCATAGCACCCTTCTCCTTAGAGCATAATCTGCATATGTATTGTTACCATTTGTTACTTTATTATTACTCATGTTCCTCTTTATCATACATGGTTATTGCACATATCATGTAAAAAGGATTAGTAAGTATTGATAGATACACACTATCCTTATATAAGACTAAAACTCCTCTCTTGCTCATTATAAGGTTACTTCTTTCCAGTTATCTCCTCTATCTTCCTCTTAAGTAATGCATTGACCTTATTACCATCTACTCTCCCTCTTAACCTCTTCATTGCTATACCCATGAGCATACCTAAGGCTTTATCACCCTTCTCCCTCAATACGTTGTAATTCTCCCCTATTATACCATCTAGCGTAGTTGAGAGCTCCTCATCGCTGACTGCTCTTAGCCCTAGCATATCTATAGCCTTATCTACACTATCTGCTCTACCCTGCATTATAACCTCGAATATACTTGCTATAGATTCTTTGGCTACATCTCCCCTTGCTACCCTTATAAATGCATCCTCTACATGCTCATCCTTAAGCCTTGATGAATCCAAACCTTGCCTCTCAAGACTAACTATGGTCTCTGTAAGGGTTGATGCTATGAAGCTTGCCTGTACTCCTGTCGATTCTACTATACGCTCAAATAGATCTAGACGGTCAGAGTCGAATATCTTCTCTGCAAGGACCCTGTTTATACCATACCTCTTACTCAGTTCATCCACATACTCATCCCATGTCTTTATGCTACTACTCTCCCTTAACCTAGAGAGCATCTCCTTGCTTATTGCTATGGGTGGTATATCTGTCTCAGGGTACATCCTTGCTGCTCCAGGTCTTGGTCTACTG
>BEHG01000018.1 GCA_002898655.1 archaeon HR04 | reverse complement strand
AATACACAGTTGGATAAGAACGATCATAGAGCATTCAGGAAGAGGGCATGGATAGAGGAGGCTAGCAAGAGGCTTGATATGCTAAAGCCTATAGCAGAGTCTAGGGGATGGAGCATAAGGGAACTTGCTATAAAGTTCATCCTCTCAGAGCAGTGTGTATCATCAGTGCTACCAACAGTAACCAGCATAGAGGAGTTGGAGGCATATGCAACAATCTCAGATGGTAAGTATCTTAATAGTGATGAATTGAATGCAATAAATGAGATGTATGATAAGGACTTTGTACTACTGCAGAGCATCCAATAAATAAATAACCTAAAATAATAATTAATCCTCTATGAAGTATCTAACCCTCTCCTTCTTGAACTCTCTGGTTGAGAAGAGTATCCTGTAATCGTTTATGCCAACGTGTGCTGCAAACTCCCTTGCTATACCCTCACATACCTCTCTACTCCTTGCATGTATCATGCTGTATAGGTTGTATGGCCAGTCTGGATAGGTTGGTCTTCTATAGCAGTGTGTAACTTGAGGGAATGATGCAAGGAGTGTACCAACCTCATCTATCCTTGCCTCTGGCACTATCCATACAATCATCCCATTTGCTATAAACCCAGCATTCCTATGCCTAAGTATTGCTGCAAATCTACGCATAACACCTATACTCTCATAGTACTTTGCTCTAGCAAGATAATCCTCAACACTGATACCAAGCCTCCTCGCAGGCTCACTGAACGGTTCACTCACCACCTCTATATCCTTCTGCAACTCTCTTATGAACATCTTATCCACCTCATCCGGCTCAAAGTTAACATTTGCTGCTACTGCTGCAGATCTTGCACCTGTATTAGCATTATTCTCTAGTTTGATATCTGTTGCGTTATCATCATCGCTACCACTCATATCAAGCCTTACACCTATCTTGTACAACTTGATGGTAGGGAGTATCATGTACCTTCTCACCCCTTCAAGGGCAGCAAACCTCTCAACCTCACGCTTGACATTGCCATATGGAGGTGCTGCTATTGTGAACCATAGATTGTAGTTTGGATCATCCCTCTCGTAGTTATGGCTAACACCAGGGTGTCTATTCACTACCTCTGCTACATGCTCTATCCTTGCTTGCTCTACACTCATCGCTACTAGAGCACTCTTGTACTTCAACCTCCTAGTATCGAATATAGCATCTATCTCCCTTATGATCTGCTCATCCTTGAGCCTCCTTATCCTTGCAATGACCTCCTCCTCACTTATACCAACTCTCTCACCTATAGCAAGGAACGGTCTTGCAACTAGAGGGAACTCCCATTGTATGATGTTAAGTATCTCCCTATCTACAGCATCTAGTTGCTGTACCTGCATATACCTCTTCATATCAAAGTGGTTAATATTGGTAACTGTTGTAAACAACCTTGTTAGGCATACTACAGATGTAGATATATAATACATCTGGGGTGTTAGGCATGTATGTATATACCTCAACCTATAAATAAGATGCTAGCCTATGCTAGATGATCAACTTGATAGTTGACCTCAACATACAGGGCAAGAGTGTTCTGGTTATAGGTGCTGGTGTTGAGGGTACTAGAAAGGTTAGGGCACTTCTAGGTCAGGGATGCAAGAGCATAACTGTGATAAGTAATAGGTTCAACAGATCCCTGCTAGATCTTGCTAGAGATGGTAGTATAAGGTTGGTGAAGAGGAGAATCAAGGATCCATCAATACTTGATGAGTTCGAGAAACCATTCTTGGTCATGGCAGCAACCAACGATAAAGTATTGAATAGAAGTATAGTGGAGAGGGCAAAGTCCATGGGTATACTTGCATATGCTGCAGATGACCCAGCAATAAGCGATTTCATCCATCCTGCTGTTATCAACATCCACAATACACTCTTCATAGCAATATCAACTAGAGGGAGTAGCCCAGCTATGGCTAGAACGCTAAGGATAAAGGCTGAGAGGGTACTCAAGAGGCTTATAAGAGAGGAGGATATAGAGATGATAAGACTTGCAGATTATGCAAGGAGTATTGCTATGAGGCATATAAGCGATATCCATGCTAGAAAGGATTACATATACTCAGTGATAAGGGATAGAGAGATAGTAGATATGCTCAAGGGTAAGAGGCTGGAGGAGGCTAGAGCAAGAGCACTAGCCCTTCTTAGCAGTTATGGAGGTAGTGTTAGATGATGAACATCCTAAACGCTAGGGTAACATACAGACAGATACCTATACACATGCTTGAGCGCTTCACATTCAAGGATACAGCATCCATATACAGGATGAAGGATAAGTATGGGTTCGATGAACTGCTCATCCTCCAGACATGCAACAGGGTAGAGGTGTATGCAGCAAGCAGTAAGGTTGATGATCCATCATCCTTGCTAGATATCTGGCATGAGTATCTTAACCTTGATAGAGAGGTGCTGGAGAAGAGTGTTGAGTTGAGCAAAGGTAGAGATGCTATACTTCATCTCTTCAGGCTTGCATCTGGTCTTGACTCACTTGTAGTTGGAGAGGATCAGATACTTGGACAGGTGAAGCGTGCACTAGAGAATGCTAGGAAGAGTAACGGAGTTGACTCATACCTTAGCATGCTATTTGAGAAGGCTGTTAGGGTTGGTAGCAAGGTTAGGGCAAGCACAAACATAAACAAGGGCAGTACATCCTATGGCTCTATAGCAGTTAAACTTGCAGAGGAGCATCTCCATGGGCTTTATGGTAGGAGGGTAATGCTAATAGGCTCTGGTGAGGCAGCAAGCATGGTAGCAAAGCCCCTCTTGAATAAGGGTATTGAGTTCATAGTTACCAGCAGAACTATGGAGAGGGCAAAGGCATTCTCTGAGAAGGTTGGAGGCAAGCCTATGGAGTTTGATCATGCTATGAGTGAGTTGGATAAAGTAGATGCACTATTCATTGCCACTACAGCACCGTACTGGCTTATAACATATGAGAGGATGGTAGAGGTTATGGAGGAGAAGGAGAAGGAGAAGAAGGGCATGAACAATATGGATGGAGGAGGGGTTGAACAAGGACCATCATCTGCACATGTACCTTCCCTTCTCCTACTAGACCTCTCAAACCCAAGCACAGTAGAGCCTAGGGTAGATAGCATCGATGGCATCAAGGTGATAAGGTTCGATGAGATATCGAGCATGGTTGAGAGGAATATAGGTGCAAGGATGAAGGAGGTTAGTGAGGCTGAGCGTATAGTTAGGGAAGAGGTTGATGCTATGGAGGCTAGGTTGAGGAGGTTTGAGGTAGAGCCAGTAATAGACTCACTCTTCAGGAGCGTTGATAGGATAAGGCAGAGAGAGTTGGAGAAGGCATTGAGTATGCTCAACCTTGATGAGCGTAGTAAGCAAGTAGTTGAGCAGATGAGTTATGCAATAGTTGAGAGCATCCTATCCATACCTATGGATGAGTTGAGGAAGGCATCAGAGAATGGGGATGTTGAGTTTATAAGGACTGCAAGTAGGTTATTCAAGTATGGTTTGGAGGAGCAGTATAACCATACTAGGTGAATGGTATTGAAGGGTTCAAACTTTAACTTTACAGAGGAGCAGAGATCACAACAGCAACCTTCTCCACAACCTTCCAAACCAAGCATCTCTAGCATGACTTCAAACATAGCATTCCCATCTACTAGGTTGAGGAGGTTGAGGAGGAGTAGTGTGATAAGGAGCATGCTTATGGAGAGCAGGATAAACCTAGATAGCCTTGTATACCCTATATTCGTGCAAGAGGGTATAGAGGATAAGGAGCCTATCCAATCGATGCCAGGACTGAGCAGGCTCCCACTATCCATGCTCAACGATGAGGTGAGGCACCTCATCGAGTTAGGTGTAAGAGCAGTACTGCTGTTTGGCATCCCAAGCATCAAGGATGAGCATGCATCATCTGCATATGCTGAGGATGGGATAGTGCAGAGGGCAGTATCATCATTAAGGAAGGAGTTCAGTAGTAGTGATGAACTTACAATAATCACAGATGTATGCACATGTCAGTACACAACACATGGCCATTGTGGTCTTATAAATGGAAATAGAGTAGATAACGATAGTACCCTTGATGTTCTTGCAAGGATAGCAGTCAGCCATGCATATGCTGGTGCAGATATAGTTGCTCCATCAGCCATGATGGATGGTCAGGTTAGAGCAATAAGGGATGCACTTGACGATAATGGATTCAAGGATGTCCTCATAATGTCATATTCAGCAAAGTACTCCTCCTCCCTCTATGCACCATTTAGAAGTGCAGCAGATTCAGCACCAAGGTTTGGGGATCGTAAGAGTTACCAACTCTACTATGCAAATACTAGGGAAGCATTGAGGGAGATTGAGCAGGATATACTTGAAGGCGTTGATATAATAATGGTTAAGCCAGCCATAGGATATCTTGATATAATAAGGCTTGCTAGAGATACGTTCAAGCATCCATTGGCAGCGTACAGTGTCTCTGGAGAGTATGCATTGGTGAAGGCAGCAGCCATGCAAGGGTTGATAGATGAGGATGCTGTTATTATGGAGTTGCTAACATGCATAAGGCGTGCTGGTGCAGATATTATAATAACATACTTTGCAAAGAGAGTAGCAGAGATAATGAATGGTAGAGTGAATGGTAGCAGAGGTAGATAGCATTCATCATCTCTACGCTATGATAAGATTATAAATTTTATTAATGGTTATCTCATTAGGGCTATTATGAGTAGAGGTAGAAGTAGAGGGATGGATAAGAGCATCAAGCTATTTGAGAGAGCATGCAAGTATATGGTTAAAGGTGTTAATAGCCCAATAAGGTACTTTGAACCATATCCTTTCTTTGTTAAACGTGCTAGAGGATGCAGGGTTTATGATGTTGACGGCAACTCCTATATAGACTACTGCATGGGCTATGGTGCATTACTGCTTGGGCATGCATTCAAGGATGTAATAGATGAGGTTAGGGCACAGCTCTCAAAGGGTTCTCTATACTGTATGCCAAGTGAGCATGAGGTTGAGCTTACTGAACTACTCAACAGATGCATACCATGTGCAGAGACCATAAGGCTTGTAAATACAGGTATGGAGGCTACATACCATGCTATAAGGATAGCAAGGGCATACACAAAGAGGAGGAAGATAATCAAGTTCGATGGCTGCTACCATGGCTCCCATGACTATACACTTGTTAAATCATATGCTAGTGTGGATGAGATGCTCTCTTCTGCTATGCTCGAGGGTGTTGCAAGCAACACAGTCATCCTACCATACAATGATATAGATGCCATCAGGGGTACTATGCAGAAGATAGGGGATGATGTTGCTGCAATAATAGTAGAGCCAGTTATGGCTAATGCTGGATTGATACCTCCATCCAAGGGATTCCTTGAGACCCTCAGCAGTCTCTGCAGGGAGCATGGTTCACTACTTATATTTGATGAGGTTGTTACAGGGTTCAGGTTAGCCTTAGGAGGGGCTCAGGAGTACTATAACATCAAGCCAGATATAGCAACATTTGCAAAGGCAATGGCAAATGGATTTGCAATAGCATGTATTGCAGGGAGAAGGGATGTTATGAGTATACTTGCACCAGAGGGTAGGCTCTACCAAGGGAGCACATTTGCTGGCAACCCTGTATGTGTTACAGCAGCAATAGCAACTATAAGGTATCTGATGAGGCATCGTAGATCAATATACAGGTTGATGGAGAAGAGATGCAATGAACTTGTAAGTATGATAAGTGATATGGTTAGGGATAATGGGGTTGAGGCAAGGATCAACTCAATAGCATCAATGCTTCAGATATTCTTTACAAGTAATGATGTTAGAGATTATGCTACTGCTAGACTATCAAACACAACGCTATTCAAATCCTACTTTAAGGAACTCCTGAGGCAAGGAGTATTCATACCACCATCACAGTTCGAGGTATGCTTCCTCTCACTTGCACATGATGATACCATCATAAGGAGTACAGGGGAGAAGATAGGTAGAGTATTGAGTATATTAGCAAAGGAGTTGAGTAGAAGGGTTGAGGTTAGTAGTAGGGAGTAGAGGGAGCAGGCTCTCATTGGTACAGACTGAGCATGTTATATCACTCCTTAAGCAGGTAGATAGCAGTATAGAGTTTGAGATAGTTACGATAAAGACCAAAGGCGATATGGATGCTAGACCACTCTACACCATAGATGGTAAAGGTGTATTTGAGAAGGAGGTTGATCAGGCAGTGATCTCTGGTAGTGTACATCTTGCTGTCCATAGCATGAAGGATGTGCCATCAGATCTGCATGAGGATCTTATGATAGCAGCGGTGCCAAAGAGGGATAGCCCATACGATATGTTGATAAGCAAGGGTCAAGGCTATAGCCTTACAAGCCTCCCAAGCAAGAGTGTTATAGGCACTAGTAGTCTAAGAAGGCTTGTACAGCTCAAGAGGGTTAGAGGTGATCTTGTAGTGAAGCCAATAAGGGGTAATGTGGATACAAGGATAGGGAAGATGCTTGATGGGGAGTATGATGCAGTAGTACTTGCAGAGGCTGGACTATCAAGGCTAGGGCTAGGATCAGGGTCAGGGCCAAGTACCTACTCCATTGAGAGGCTCAGCAAGGATATAATGATGCCAGCCCCAGGACAGGGTGCTCTTGCAGTAGTTGTAAGGAAGGATAGCAACAATGATCTTATCAGGTTGTTGAAGAGTATAGAGGATAGAGCATCTAGAGCAGAGATAGAGGCTGAGAGGGTACTGTTAAGGGAGATGAATGCTGGATGTAGGATGCCTCTAGGAGCACTTGCAAGGGCATACCCATCAGGCCTTCTAACATTAGAGGCATGCATGATCTCTGCAGATGGTAGAGATGTTGTAAGGGCATCAGCATCATCAATGCTTGATGATGCAGAGGGATTAGGAGCAAGGGTTGCAAGATCTTTGTTAGAGCAAGGAGCAAGGAGGATATCTGAGGAGTGGAGATCAACTGTTGAGCATAGTGATGCTAGCATCTAGTGATAGTGATGGTGGTGATTGATGAGAGAAGGATAGGAAGAAGAATGAGAATGAGGTGGAGGGGCTATGGGTAGCAATGGTAAGAGTGATGGTAACTACGATAGTAATAGCAGTAACAATAGTAGGAGTAGCAATAACGATGGTAACGGTAACGGCAAGGTATACATAGTTGGTGCTGGTCCAGGGGATCCAGGGTTATTAACCATCAAAGCCTTGAAGGTTATAGAGCAGGCAGATGTGGTGCTTTATGATAGGCTTGTTAGTGATGGGGTACTTGGATTTATACCTGAGTATGTTGAGAAGGTTTACGTTGGCAGAGAGGTTGGGGATGATCCTACCCATCAGGATACTACCAATATGCTCATGCTCAAGTATGCTAGAGAAGGTAAGAAGGTTGTTAGGCTTAAGGGAGGAGATCCATTCATATTTGGAAGGGGAGGGGAGGAGGCAGAGTTTCTAGTAGAGCATGGTATAGAGTTTGAGATAGTGCCAGGTGTAACATCTGCAATAGCTGCACCAGCATACGCAGGGATACCCCTAACCCATAGAGCATATTCATCCTCTCTAGCAATAATCACTGGGCATGAGGCTACCAAGGATAAGCATGGTATTGATATAGCAGGTATAGCAAAGGCAGTAGATACTCTTGTAGTGCTTATGGGTATATCAAACCTCAAGGATATTGTAGATACTCTACTGAGCAATGGTATTGCTGATGATACACCAATTGCTATAGTAGAGTATGGTACTGTTAAGGATAAGCAGAGGGTTACCATATCAACGCTCAAGAAGATAGTTGAGTATGCAAGGGATGTTAGACCCCCTGCTGTAATAGTTATAGGTAGAACTGTGGATCTTGCAGAGAGGTTAAGATGGTACAAGGGATGCAGGTATAGATCGTTCAGGTGATTTATGCTATGCAGAAGATCATACTGCTCACAAGGGATAGGATAGAGGTGAGAGAGGGTGAAGAGAGTGATGCTAGCAGTAGCAATAAGATTAAGAGCATAATTGCAGAGTTGGAAGGGAAGGGGTTCAACCTCATGCTCCATAAGACCATAGATGTTGTAAGGGATGAGGAGAAGGTAATCAATGCAGTGAAGAGGTTCATCTCATCAGAGTACGACTTTATAGTATTCATGAGTGTAAGTGCTGTTAGGTTCATCATCGATGCTATACATGCTAGTGGTCTTGAGCCTAGCATACTTGATGATAGATGTTATGTTGTTGCAGTGGGTCCAAGCACTAGGGATGAGTTGGTTAAGAGTGGTGTAAGGGTAGACCTCATCCCTTCAAGATACTCATCCTATGGTCTCATAGAACTCTTCAGATCCATCAAGGGTGATCCTAGGCATGGTGGTAAGGTTAAGGTATTCATACCAAGGAGTAGAGATGCAAGCACTCTCCTTGCTGATGCTTTAACCTCTCTTGGCTTCAGGGTTGATGAGGAGCATATATACAGGGTAGTGCCAAGCAGGCATGATGGATGGAAGAAGGTTGCAGAGTACATTGCAGATGGAAGTTTACACCATATAATCTTCACTAGTTCATCATCTGTTAATGCATTCTTCACCATCATTAACGAGTATAGCAAGAGCAATGCTATAGATGCTATCTTGAAGAATGGTACTCGCATAGTTGCCATAGGACCATTAACAGCAAATACACTTAGGGCATATGGTCTTAACCCTTATGTTGCTGATGAGCATACAGTACAAGGCACACTTGAATTATTACTGAAGATTGTAGAAGATGTTGAAGATAATCCATAGTACAAGCATTTATTGAGCAATATAGAGCAGTAGAATGTTTAAATATGTATAACAGGGTTATAATGCTATGACAAGCCAGGATGTGATGAGGGATTACAGCAAGTACGACTTTAAGGACCCTGTTGATATGTATGTTTACATAAGCAGGAAGGGTCTATCGAGGGAGACGATAGAGGAGATAAGCAGGATAAAGAATGAGCCTGAGTGGATGCTCAAGTTTAGGCTTGATGCATATGAGATGTTCCTGAAGATGCCCATGCCAAGATGGGGAGGAGATCTCAGCAAGGTTGACTTTGATAACATCTACTACTATGCAAAGCCAACTGACAGGAAGGGTAGGAGTTGGGATGATGTGCCAGAGAATATAAGGAAGACTTTTGAGCGCCTAGGCATACCAGAGGCTGAGCGAAAGTTCCTTGCTGGGGTTGGTGCACAGTATGAGTCAGAGACTGTATACCATAAGTTGAGGGAGGACCTTGAGAAGAAGGGTGTAATCTTCTGTGACACAGATACAGCACTGAAGGAGCATGAGGATATATTCAGGAAGCACTTTGCAAAGGTTGTACCCCCAAACGATAACAAGTTTGCAGCACTTAACAGTGCTGTATGGAGTGGGGGCTCATTCGTATACATACCTGAGGGTGTAGAGGTTGATATGCCACTTAATGCCTACTTTAGGATAAATGCACAGAACATGGGTCAGTTCGAGCGTACACTTATAATAGCAGAGCCATACAGCAAGGTACACTACATAGAGGGATGCACAGCACCCATCTACTCAACAGAGTCATTGCACTGTGCTGTTGTAGAGGTTATAGCAAAGAAGGGTGCAACTGTACGTTACACAACACTCCAGAACTGGAGCAATGATGTCTACAATCTAGTAACGAAGAGGGCATATGCGTATGAGGATGCTGTGGTTGAGTGGGTTGATGCAAACATAGGTAGCAAGTTAACCATGAAGTACCCATCTGTATACCTGCTAGGAAAGAATGCTAGGGCAGATCTGTTGAGCGTTGCTTTTGCTGGCAAGGATCAGCACCAGGATACTGGGGCAAAGGCTGTACATCTTGCACCAAACACAACCTCAAAGATAATCTCAAAGTCAGTTAGCAAGGATGGAGGTAGAACATCCTACAGAGGGTTGCTGCACGTTGCAAAGGGGGCAACCAATGTAAAGTCAACTGTTCGATGTGATGCCCTGCTTATAGATGAGATATCTAGAACAGATACCTATCCATACATAGAGGTTAATGAGGATGATGCAACAATAACCCATGAGGCTAGCGTAGGGAAGATAGGTGAGGATCAGATCTTCTACATAATGAGTAGAGGCTATACTGAGCAGGAGGCGTTGAGCCTCATAGTCTCAGGCTTCCTAGAGGTGTTCACAAAGGAGTTGCCAATGGAGTATGCAGTTGAGTTCAATAGGCTAATAAAGATGGAGATGGAAGGTGCTGTAGGTTAAAGGTAAGGGCTCGATTGATATGGTGGAGAGTGTATTACCCATCTCATATTTTGATGATCAGAAGGTAAGAGAGGTTATTGGGTTAAGGTACAATGAGCCAGCATGGCTCATAGAATCTAGGATTAAGGCATTATCCAATTATAGAACCCTTCCAGATGAGAGATCACCACTCTTCAACAAGTATACAACAGCAAACCTCCTTGATGCTAACAGGTTGATGATCATGCTTGATGGTACTCATGAGTTGGATGATGAGTTGAAGAGGAGGAGGGATGAGATAAGGAAGGGCATAGTCATAACCCAAGCAGGTAGAAGTGTAGAGGTTAAAGGATTGAGCAGAAGCCTTGAGGAGGAAGGGTTGGTCATAAAGGATATCATTACTGCACTCAAGGATGATGAGTGTGTTGAGATTATAAGGATGGTATCAAGCAGGATAGATACTGGTGAGGATAAGTTCCTTGCATTAGAGCATGCATTATTCAACTCTGGCATCTTCATATACGTACCAAATGGCATGGTCCTTGATGAACCTATAACTATAATACGTTCATTGCCCAGTTATGGTACTCTTGTTGATAGGAACATAGTATATGCTGGGGTATCGAGCAGGGTAAGGATAGTTCAAGAACTCTACTCTAGTTATAGTGGTGATGATAGCAAGAAGGATGTTGGAGGCGATAGTGGTGATGATTATAATAATACTAGCAATGGCATACATCAAGCATACTTTGAATCCAATGAGTGCTATATAGCAGATAATGCAGATGTAGAGTTCATAACAACCCAGGGTATGAGCAGTAACATAGCATACTTTACAAATAGGAAGGCATTCATAGCAAGGGATGCAAGGTTCAACTCGTATCTAGGCTTGTTTGGAGGCGCATTGAGTAGATGCAAGGTAGATAACATGCTAGATGGGTTTGGTGCAAGTGCAGAGCACTTCAACATCATCTTTGGTGATGGTACTCAAGCATTCGATCTTACAGCAGATATGGTGCATCTGAGAGCAAATACAAGGGGTAGAGTGTTATCAAAGGCTATAGTAAAGGATACATCCAGATCACTATTCAAGGGTATGATAAATATAGGCAAGGATGCAAAGGGCTCAGAGTCCTATCTTGCTGGTCATGCAATAATCCTTAACAAAGGGGCAAGGGCAGACTCAATACCAGCGTTAGAGATAGAGACCAATGAGGTTAAAGCAACACACTCCGCATCTGTTGCACAGATCGATGAGGAGCAGATCTTCTACATGATGAGTAGAGGTATGAGCAGGGATGAGGCAAAGAGGGCTATAGTCTTTGGTTTCATAGAGCCATTGTTGAAGAGGCTAAGCATGGATGCAAGGATATACACAACATACCTAGTTGATTGCAAGTGGAGAGGAAGGCAGTTGATGCTTAGATCTGATGATGTTATGAGGGAGATATGGGAGGTTGAGGAGGAGTCTAGGAGGATAGAGAGTGATATATTTGAGAAGCATTACAAGTATAGATGAGATATGTTGGTTGCCATGATCTATCAACTAACTGATTGGGCATGAACTGGGTTAGGGCATGCAGCAAGTACGATCTTAGAGAGGGAGAGGTATTAAGCATAGATCTTGATGGGAGGCAGTTGATGCTCATAGTGCAGAATGGCATCATATATGCCTTGGATAGGATATGCACACATATGGATGCAGATCTGAGCATGGGTTTTCTTGCTGAGGGGCAGATCACATGCCCATTACATCTATCAAGTTTTAGGCTTGAAGATGGTGTAGCATTGAACCCACCAGCAGAGAGACCATTGAGGAGGTACAATGTTAAAATAGATGGCGATGATATATACGTGCAGGTGGAATGAATAGATGTTAAGCATAATCGATGTTAAGAGGATAAGGGCTGACTTTCCAATACTGGAGAGGAGCGTTAGGAATGGTAAGAGGCTTATCTACTTCGATAATGCTGCAACAACACAGAAGCCAAAGCAGGTTATAGATGCTATATACAACTACTACATGAACTACAATGCAAACATACATAGAGGTGTACACCAACTCTCTGAGGAGGCTACAGAAGCGTATGAAGGTGCAAGGGTCAAAGTTGCTAGGTTCATAAATGCTAGGAGTGATGAGGTTGTATTTGTAAGGAATGCAACAGAGGCAATAAACCTTGTTGCATATGCATGGGGTAGGGCAAACATCAAGGCTGGGGATACGATAGTTGTTAGCGAGATGGAGCATCATAGCAACATAGTACCTTGGCAGTTGCTTGCTAGGGAGAAGGGTGCTAGACTGTACTACATTAGGATAGATTATGGTGATGGTGCTAAGGGAAGTAGTAGTAGCAGCAACAACAGCAGCAGTAGTAGTAGAAGCAATAGTAGTAGCAGTAGCAGTAGTAATAGCACTAATTATGATGTTGCTAGCGATGCTAGCGATGCTAGTGATGATGGTGATAGCTCGCTCATCCTTGATGATCTATACGATGCTATATCCCATGCTAATGTTAAACTTGTTGCCATAACCCATATGTCAAATGTATTGGGTACTATAAACCCAGTAAAGGAGATAGTTGATATATGTAAGGATAAGGGTATAAAAGTCCTTGTTGATGGTGCACAATCTACCCCTCATATGCCTATAGATGTTAAGGATATTGGTTGTGACTTCTTTGCATTCTCTGCACACAAGATGCTTGGCCCAACTGGTGTTGGGGTACTCTATGCCAAGAGGGATATACTTGATGCCATGGACCCATTCATAGGTGGAGGGGATATGATAAGGGAGGTGCACAAGTATACTGCTTCATGGAACGATCTGCCATGGAAGTTCGAGGCAGGCACACCCAATATAGCAGATGTTATAGGCTTTGGTGCAGCTATAGATTACCTTAATGCAATAGGTATGGAGAATGTTAGAGCATATGAGCACCAACTCACAGAGTACATGCTATCAAGGCTGATGGAGGTTAAGGGCTTGAGATTGTATGGGAGCAAGGAAGCAGATAGGCGTGGTGCAGTATTCTCATTCAACCTAGCAGATATACACCCTCATGATCTAGCAACTATACTTGATGAGGATGGGATAGCGATAAGATCTGGGCACCATTGTGCTCAGCCATTGATGGAGAGGCTAGGGGTAGCAGCAACATCTAGGGCAAGCCTGTACATATACAACACAAGGGAGGAGATAGATAGGTTCATAGACTCTCTAGAGAGGGCAAGGTTGATATTCAGGGTAGGAGGTTGATCAGTCTATGAGTAGTGCGGATATCTACAGGGAGATAATACTTGACTACTACAGAAACCCAAGGAACTATGGAAGGTTAGAGAAGCCAGATGTTGTGGTTAGGGACTCAAACCCTCTATGTGGAGATGAGGTTGAGATGCACATAAAGTTTGAGGATGGTAAGATAAAGGATATAAGGTTCAACGGCAAGGGGTGTGCAATAAGCCAGGCAAGTGCATCCATGCTTACAGAGATGGTCATGGGTAAGAGCCTAGAGGAGGTTAAGGCTCTAGGGAAGCAGGATATACTGGAGGCTCTTGGCTTACCCAACCTTGGTCCAGCAAGGATCAAATGTGCATTACTCTCACTCAAGGTATTCAAGGTTGGCATATACTCTTACCTTGCTGATAAGATTGGTGAGGGGGAGGCATCAAGCATAAAGGAGGAGGCATCAAAACTCTTCTAGTAATTGTTATTCTGTTTAGTAAGGGAAGAGGAAGGAAGGGAGGAAGGGAGGAAGGAAGGGAGGGAGGGAGGAAAGGGAATATATGATCTATCTGCTACCTATTGCTCATGCCTTTGCTGCTACCCTTTCATACGCCATCTCCAGAACCTCCATCATGGGTAGTTTCTTCCCAGCAAGGTAGAGTACTAGTGCACCACCAGCAGTACTTATATGATCAACCTTATCGCTTAGCCCAAACCTCTGGAGTGCTGCAGTCATATGCCCTCCACTAACTATTGTAGTACTTAGAGACCTTGCAACTATC
>BEHG01000017.1 GCA_002898655.1 archaeon HR04 | reverse complement strand
TGATAGACCAAAGCCAATGGTTGAGGTACTTGAGAAGCCAATAGTAGCATGGCAGATAGAATGGCTCAAACTCAATGGTATAGATGAACTTATACTCTGTGTTGGCTACATGAGAGAGCGTATAATGGATTATCTTGGCAATGGTAGCAGGTACTCAGTAAGCATAGATTATGTTGTTGAGGATGAGCCATTGGGTACTGGAGGGGCTGTTAAGAATGCTAAGCCTCTTCTGAATGGTGAGGAGAGGTTCATAGTTGTTAATGGTGATATCATAACTGATCTTAACATAGCAAGGATGGTTACTATGCAGAATAATAATAGCATAGCAGTAGTCCCATTACCAAGCCCATATGGGATAGTTGAGATGAGTAGTGACTCGAGGATAACTGGTTTTAGGGAGAAGCCTAAGCTTGATCAGTTCTGGATAAATGCTGGAGTCTACTGCCTTAACCATGATGTACTAGCATACCTTCCAGATAAAGGGAGTATAGAGTATGATACATTCCCGCAACTAGCAAGCAAGGGGATGCTTTATGCTGTAAAGTATAAGGATGTGTACTGGAGATCAATAGATACACACAAGGATGTTGAAGAGGCAAGTAAGGAGTTGAAGGAGTACAAAGGATGATTATAGGATGAGTAGTAGTAATAATAGTATAAGCAATAGTGATAGCAGAAGAGGAGGAGGAAGAGGAGGAGATGAAGGAAGGAGAAGGAGGATAGGGATAAGCCTAGGGATGCTCTTGGATGATAGACAGGTTATAGAGTATGCAAGGAGAGCAGAGAGCATGAATCTACACTCCATATGGGTGCCAGAGTCATGGGGTAGAGATGCATTTGTAACACTCTCATACATAGCATCGCTAACGAGAGGTGTTATGCTAGGTACTGCTATAGTCAACATATATGCTAGGAGTGCAGCAAGTACTGCAATGGCAATTAACACCCTAGATTTGTACTCTAATGGTAGAGCAGTACTAGGTTTAGGAGCAGGTAGCAAGAGGCTTGCTGAGGACTGGCATGGTCTAGAGTTCAAGGATAATATAGCAAGGATGAAGGAGTACGTTGATGTTATAAGGCTTGTATCAAGAGGGGAGAGGGTTGATTACAATGGAAGAGTTGTGAGGGTTAAGGGTATGAGGCTAGGCTTTAAGCCTCTAAGGAGCAATATACCAATATACATAGCAGCAACCAACCAAGGTATGCTAAAGCTTGCTGGTGAGGTTGGTGATGGTGCAATCCTATTCCTCATGCCTAGGAATGAGTTGGATGAGCGAGTTAGGATGCTAAAGGATATAAATCCAAGGTTAGATGTTGCATTGGTTCTTATAACAGCAGTCTCTAACGATACTCAAAGGGCTATTGAGAGGGCTAAGAAGAGCATAGCGTTCTACACTGCAGTAGGCTCTATATATGCTAGATTCTTGGCAGAGCATGGATTCAAGGATGAGGTTGAGCATATAAGGGAAGAGTATAGGAGGAATGGGCTCAAGGATATACACATGCTTGTAAGTGATAGAATGCTCAACTCACTTGCATTGGCAGGTAGTATAGATGATTGTGTAAAGCAACTTAGATCGTTCATAAAGGGTATAGATCTACCCATACTTCTTATAAATCCAGTATATAATGATGAGGAGGATTACATTATATTTGAGCATATGATGATGGAGGCTATGGTTAGAGATGAGGGATGCTGATGTTGTTAATCTCAATACCAATGCTAATGTTGCTATAGTAGGCTATGGTTTAGCAAGGTTCAACAGGGATGAAGCTTCAAAGTACTCACTCTATGAACTTGCTCTCCAATCTGTTGTTGATATGTTCAGCAATATGGAGTATGATGTAAGATCATTGAAGGATGGTATAGATGCTCTAATAACCTCAACAACATATAGCAGTGCATATACAGCAAGCATACTGGCTGATATGCTAGGCATAAGGGCAAGGATAGTGAATAGGGTAGAGAGCATGTGTAGTTCTGGGGCAGATGCGCTAATAGCAGCATACTCATACATAGCATCTGGACTATCCAATCTAGCACTTGTTGTTGGGTTTGATTCTAGCAACTCAGGGATGCTCTTAGACTGGGATGTAGCAAGGGGAGATATGAGGCATCCTGCACACTGGGCTGCATTGTATGCTAAGAAGCACATGCAAGAGTTTGGAACAAGCAGGGAGCATCTTGCCATGGTTGCTGTTAAGAACAGGAGGGGTGCTTTAACTAATGAGAAGGCATACTTTTATGACAAGGGTGCTGTAAATGTTGATGATGTATTGAGCTCAAAGCCTGTAGTTGAACCATTGAGGCTCTACGATTGCTCTATAGCATGTAATGGAGCAGCATCTATACTCTTGGCAAGTGCAGATATTGCAAAGAGTGTATGTAGAGAACCAGTATGGATAAAGGGCATAGGCTCAAGTAGTATTGGTGCTAGTATAAACAGCATAGATCTTACAACTATGCATGTAACTGTAGATGCTGCAAGACAAGCGTACGAGATGAGCAATGTAAGACCAGAGATGGTTGATGTTGCTCAAGTACATGACTCATTCACAATACTTGAGATACTGGCATATGAGGATCTGGGCTTCGTTGAGAAGGGTAAGGGAGGTTATGCTGTAGAAGGCAAGATAGGTATACCAGCAGTTAATACAGATGGAGGTGTATTGGGTAGAGGGCATTCATCTGGAGCAACTGGAATCGCCCAAGTTGTTGAGGTTACAAGACAGTTGATGCATAAGGCAGGGAGTAGGCAGATAAAGGATTGTAGAATAGGGTTGGTGCATAACATGGCTGTTGCTGGAACACATGCAAGTGTTATAGTACTTATACGTGGTTGACCATCTGTTATATAGAATGATGCTAGATCATATTATCTAATTAATAGTTATGAACAATCTAATCTCACCATCTCTGTATTACTCCTTATAGATCTCTCTAATATACTCATCCCCTCTGCATAGATGGTTAGGTTATTTGTTGCACTTAAGATGTTATACTGCAATATAACATCGCCCTTACCATCGAGTCTTCCAACATCAAGCACTGCAATATTATTCCTCCCATTATTAATATAGACCTTTATATTATCTATTGGTGCATCCTCATTATTGATAACATGGATTAGAATTGTTTGATCCACACACCTTAGACTCTTTATAGGTATAGCTTTTATCTTAAGTATAGGGTAGGGTATGATCAACTCTTCACTCTTAACTGTACCATCTGATGTTACTATCTTTATCCTTATTCTATCACCGTTATTAACATTGCTCATGCTATACGAATCCAATAGAACTGCACTCCTACCTTTCTCTAGCATGATGTTGATATCTCTCTGCAGGATAGGTATGCCATACTTGTCAGTTATCCAGAAGGAGAGTATATCTATCTTCTCTGTAGATTTATTAATTATACCTATGGTTATACAATAATTGTTAGTATCGTTACACCTAACTATGTTGGTTATTATATCATAATCTATCTTGTTCAACAATATACTCTGAACCTGCATAGATGAGCGTTGGTATTGGATGAATGCAAATATTGATGCAAACAATGAAAACAATATTATTAGTGTGAAGAGATTACCAACTATGCTAGCCACTCCTCTTCTTCTATTCATCTTACATCACCTGCCACTATCTTCTCTCTATACATGTAACCATCTAGTGGTATACCTATCTCAATTATACTGCCTAATCGTATATCCTCTATATTATTACTTAATTTTATTAGTACTGTTGATGTTGTAAACGGGGGTATATCATTCCTACCATTACCTTGCACTATATTATTACCATTGATTATAGTGAATGAACCTCCAGATAATGGGATAGTATTACTCCATCTATGCATTGCACCATTAACTACTATCTCATTTATTGTTATACTAGTTGGTGAGATATTCTTTATGTAAAGTACGATGAACTCTGTACCCCTTTGTGCAGGGATGCTATTAGGATTGCAACTCTTAGCACAGAGTATCCCATCCATACGATTATCTATACCTTGGACTCCACCTATCCTGCTCCCATCCCTACTATCATAACCTATAAGCATAACATTAGTATGTTTAACCTTAAGACTCTCAACATACACATATTCATTAATATAGTTGTAGAGGAATAAGGAACCAACAACAGTTAGAGAGACTATAATAAGCGTTGATATTATCTCACTAACGCCTACTCTACTCCTCTTCATTATATTCATGCTATCTTATCTCCTATCATATTAGATAAGATGATGTAAATAATAGCAGAAACATACAACTCTCAACACCCTCTTATGGACTAAAATAGTCATTTACTGAACCATCATTAGATGTGTTTATAACGATCTTATATGTATGCCCTCTTACAAGAGTGAGATTATAGGTAATGTCTCTCAATTGCCCTCTTGCAAGTATCATATTAGTATCCTGCTGCATGATTGGTTGTTGTGTATCCATATCAAATACTGTAATCCTATTTATATGAACAGGATCGTTACCAAGGTTTCTAAGCCAGATGGTAATCCTATTGCTGTTGGTATTAGTTGCTATATTCTCTATAATAACACCGCTTCTATACCTTGAGAGGTTAGCCTCTTCAACCTTCAATGCTAGATTGAACATATTTATATTGTTAAGTGCTAGGACGAGGATTGTTGATCCTACTGCTACTATTATGAGGAGCATAAGCATAGAACCTATTATAGCACTAACCCCTCTTGTTGTAGAATAATTTCTATGCATATCAACTCTACCCTCTTCTATTCTGGAGCATTCTACTATTTACTATATCTAGAAGGTTGGCTATAATTACATTCTTATTATTTCCTTCTATAACCATTATGTTGTTGGTTGCTGCCATGTATCTTAACTCATCTATCATCTTTGGTATACATATTAGTATCATATGCTTTGCCTGTAGATCCATCAGCTTGATAATTGCTTGCATGAAAGTATTACTGCTTATGCTAGTATCATCATTATCACCTATACAATATTCTATTACTATATCATTACCTCTGTAATCATTTATGTAAAGGGGTACTGTATGTACTACTCCACTTCTTCCCTTAATAGAATGCATCTTCACAACGCTTATATTCTTACTCTCAAGTATCTGATATATTGTAGTGAACATCTCGCTAACATCATATTCATTCTTTATTAGACCCTTAGTGACCGTATAGTAGAAGATATCTTTGATATCTACCATTGCTATATCGAGCTGGTGGTTATCGCATTGGAAGAGTATGAGTGGGGCGTTGAACTTTGCTGAACATAGATTGCATATATACCATGCTCCTAGCATGTTTGAGTTCTTCTCCGTGATCTGAGTACTACATGAAGGGCATATGAGTTTTCCAGCATTATTAAATCTATCCCTCTCGCCTATAAATCCACAAGTTATATGCTCTATTAAATTGATCTTCTTTATATCATTTGATTTGCATTGTGGACAGTGTAGAGTTAGGAGGTTAAGAACCTTCCTATGTATTGGGCATATAAGCATCTTTTTGTATATATGCCTCTCAAGCATATTATCCTTAACCGCATCCTCTAACATCTCTACTGGTATACTCTGCCCTTCTAATATAGGATAACTTATATTTCCCTCATTATCTATAGTAGGAATTATAGTATCTATATTGTTAGCCGCTAACTTTGTTATAATATCCTCAATACTTGCACTACTCATATAACACCGCCTATATAGAAGCCTAGAAGGCATATAACCAACATGACTACTGAGTGTCTTAATCCATCGAGCATAGAACCATAACATATCTTACCTATACCTAGTCCACCAATTATCGCCTCTATTATACCCATATGCAACATAATATCTCTTATCTCGTCTATATTAGTTACATTCAGTCTGAATAGTGAATCACTAATATTAACATCTGTATATGTATTAGCCATATCACTTACACTATTGAATAAGTTTGTTGATAGCATTACTGCAATAGCAATATAGATGATGTAAGAGATATAGACTATATGCTTATAAGATTCAAGCTTTGCCTTCCTTTCCTCTTCAAGTACATACATCGTATATACATGGTTATATGTTCTCTCTAATATGAGAGGTATATTACCACCATTTATGATGAGTATTCTTATAACATGAGATATACTCTTTGCTAGTGGTGTTACAAGATCACTCTCAAACCTATCGAATGCAGCATCTATACCAGATCCACTAACTATATTCATAAGCAATCTATTTACTGCATCTCTAAGATAATCTGACTTGATATCTGGTATACTTTGAAGTGCTACTATTATATTTAGACCATTCTTGGTCGATTCTAGTAGGTGAAGAAGAAGATGAGGAATACCTCTATCTATAGATGATGCAATTCTATTCATATACACTATCCTTACCATAAATGGTGCAATACCTATTATAGAGCCTAGCATCAATGCAAGGATTGGTCTCTCATACTGTATTACTGCTACAGCTATTCCACATACTAGTCCTATAACCATCAGCGTCTTGAATCTTGAGACTACGCCTTTCATACTAATACTCCCCATCTTAACTCACCTTCTACATAATACTAGCATATTATCTCATCACCTTACTTATCATGCTATCTGATACAATTAACATGATAACGCCTATTAATGGTATAAGCACATATACCATAAGTCTCATCATATCTATTGTACTAATCCCTATTATGCTATTAGAGTCAAGCATACCTAATATAACAAGCATGATTATTGCTAATATAGGGAAGACTATCATAATAACTATATACATCTCCCCAATCACATTCATACTCTCTATACTCTTCTGCATCTTACTTCTCTTATCATTCATCATTATATTTGATATATTGATAAGATACTCTGTAACATTACCTATCCTATATGCATCTATCAACTCTGTGATAAACTTCTTGTATCTACCAGTAGATCTCTCTTCCAGCATGTGTAAAGCAGTAATGGTGTCCATACCTACTACAATCTTGCTAATAACCCACTTCATATCCTTTGCAAACTGACCAGATCCTCTTGCTAGATATGTTATTATCTCCTCTAACCTCATACCAGCACTTGTAAGAGTTGCCATAAGACCTACATTATTAACCATCTCCTGTTCTATCTTATTCATTCTCTCATTTGCTCTTATACGGGGGTAGATATAGAAGAGGAGAAATGTTAGCATAAAGAGATAGAGGGGGATTACTGGAAGTAGATGAATATAATTCTCAAGAGCATTACTTATAATATATAGTAGAGCAGAAGATGCAATGCTGACTATTATACTAATGAATATCATGTATGAGATGTATACAGATGGATGTATATGCATCATTGCAATATTAAGACTATTCTCTAATGATGGTATGTAAAGTGATGATGCTATGCCTCCAAACAACCTATAAGCAATATTCTGTAATGGATATGTATATGACTTGGCATCAATCTCTACGCCCATAATAATACACCTTAGCTTATCATCAGCCTCTCATAGAGTATTCTTGGGTTGGTGTAGAATTCACTAATGTATTTATTAACCTCATTGAACCTCCTTATCCCTTTCATTGCAAGCCAATCAAGTATGTATCTCCTTATCATTATGTTATTATTTATAGTCTTCTCATCCAGCCCAAATCTCTTTGCTATCTTATCAAGAACTACGTTCTTACCAGTATATATCTGCTCATCAGTATTAGCATCATAAACGAAGGAATCCACATATCCTAGGCTATTATCATCATTAATACCATTTATCTCTGCAATCTGCGTAACTCGCCTTATACTCCTTCCCTCCTTATTCTTGAATATCATCTGTAAGATTATCATATCAAGGCTTGATGCTATGAGTTGGAGGGGCACATTCATTGGAGGCGATACAAGTCTGCTTATTACAGCATCAACAGAGTCGCCATGTATTGTTGATAATCCCCCATGTCCAGTAGCCATTGCTTGGAATAGTGTGTATGCTTCCCTTCCTCTAGTCTCCCCAACTATTATGATATCTGGTCTCTGTCTTAGTGCTGCTCTTAGCAGATCGAATAATGTTATCTCATTACTTGATTGACCAATAAAACTCTGTCTTGATACTGACTGTATCCAGTTCTCATGCGGTAGGTTTATCTCAGCAGTATCCTCTATACTTACAATTTTATTGTTTGGTGGAATGAGCGATGCTATTGCATTGAGCAATACAGTCTTACCACTTGCTGTACCTCCTGCTATAAGCATGGTCATACCCTTCTCTGCACAGTACCAAAGATATGCACAAAGTTGGCTGGTCATGGTCTTAAATTGTATAAGATCGATTATGGTTATAGGATCTGCTCTAAACCTCCTTATAGTGAATGTACTACCCTTTCTAGTTATCTCCTTACCAAATGTAATGTTAACCCTACTTCCATCATTAAGCGATGCATCGAGTATAGGTAAGGATAGAGAGATATGTTTCCCTGCAAGATATGCCATCTTAATAACTAGGCTATCTAATTCCTTCTCAGTGAACACTATGTTTGTTGGTAATGATTCATACTCCCTATGCCATATATACACTGGTATATTTGGTCCATCACAATTAACCTCCTCTATCATATGATCATGCATAAGTGGTTCTATCTTACCAAGGTAAAGGAGATCTCTAACTATATAGTATTTAAGTTTATTTAATGATCTATTGATCTTCATATCATATCTTTGTGCTATCTTGTTAACTTCAAGTAGAAGTTCGTCCAACTCATCCTCCTTTCCTTCACTTAGATTCCTCACCTTGCTTATATCAATTATAAGTTCGTCCAGAAGGACTTGTTTTATGAACTCAAGATTCTTTAGATCTTTTGCTGTTAGTGTAGGTTCTATAACAACATAACGCTTGCCACCCTTCACAGTATCATCATTCACTATTGCAGTATAGATTGTTGTGTTGAATAACTCTATATGTTGGATTGATACTATGCTATATCTAGGTCTGAGATAATTATAGTCAACAACGTAATTTTCGTTGTTAACCATTCTGTAATAACCCTTGTTATTATTAATGTTCTTTAATAATGATAGGGTCTTAATACCTTTATACTTGGAGAATACTGTAGTTAATCTAGATGCAATCTTATCAATATCAATCAGTCTATTAATAGTTGTATTATCATTGTAACCACTAGATCTATTCTCTGCCTCCTTATTCATAGATAATCACCTCTCATTCTTCTTCACCATCCCTATAGTTCCTTCTACTCCTTAGCATGAAGATAAGTATTGATGCTACACCGCCTATGGATGTACTCATGAGTATATACTGAACCATATCTATCTTTGTACCATCATTCTCTTGCTGTATTGTGACAGTTATAGGTACTTGCATGGTTGATGTAGTATACCCAGCCTTGCTAACATCCATATTGATTGTAGAGTCTTTCATAGCCTTTATGAATATTCTTGCAATACCATCATCATTAGTATAGAGTGTGTTAGTAAGTATTTCAACATCATCATTGCCATACACATTAACCTTTGCCATACTTACTGGGTTACCATGAATATCATTAACAACAACCTCTATATAGCCAGCAATACCAGCATAAAGTGTTGTTCTCTTTACAGATAGATTCAATGCACCATATGTATTACCATCTTCCTCTACATATGGTATGAACTTATATATACTCTGGTTTATGTTGTATATCCTATAGCCTGGGGCAACTATGCTAGCAACTATATCAAGCTGTTCATCATGATATGGTTTAAGTAATGCTCTAGCATAGAAGCCCTTCCCATCAACTCTAATAGCACTATGATCCTTCTCTATATAGTTAGAAGTATCTCCCCATACAATGTTGGCACCCTTTCTTGTGTATATTCTTACCTCTATAGAATCATTTGTGTTGTTACTGTATGCTATTATATTAGGCTCATCAAGATCAAGCAACACTATATTTATCTCTGCCTCTATTCCCTTATCTGGTATACTTAACTTGACACTATCCTCCCTTAGTAGATTGCCTATTGTAAGTGTGAATTGAGCATAGGATGAGCCTTTTCTTACTATAGCATTGTTTATAAGTACATTATCGCTTGATGATGTAATCCTTATATTGATGTCACTACTAGCAGTATAGATCATACCATCCTTGAATAACTGTACATAGCCTATTCTGTATTCATTCTTGATTGGCACTATTGTTGTGAATGGAAGCATTAACTTTACATCAAAACTATCGTTAGTAAGTTCCATATGCGCTGCAAGAGTATCATTAACATCTATTCCTATAGGCATTATGCTAAGCCTTCTATCTCTGATTGAATCCTTCGGAATTACAATCATTGCATAAGATGAACCTTCCATATCAAGTTTTATTGCAAGGGGGTTTACAATGTATTGCATATTAGTACGTACTGGTCTATTACCATATTCTACAGTAGTTACAAAGATATGATATTCTGATGGGGTTTCATGTAGTGTAGTTATAGTTCTATCTGGTATTCTATTACCTACTACATGTATTGTTGAGGTTGCATTACCTACACCTTGTAGATTCACAGTTACTGTTACATCACCACCTCTGCCACTACTCCCATTACCCTTAATGGTTATAACTCCATACATATTGTTAACTACGTTATTTGCTACAACATCTACTAATGCATTGCTTATAGTAACATATGCTCTATTGATACTTACATTACTTATTGGGTATAAACCACCTTGATCAAGTAGATCTATGTTATGGACTATATAGCCTTCATTCTTACATTCATCAATAACACTACTTATATCAACCATCCCTACGTGCATACCTTCCTGCATGGTTATATCTTGCAATCTTGGACAATCATCCTCATCATACTCAACAGCATAAGATTGGTATACCCCTGTTATTATGCCTCTTTCTGCAATATTCTCAGGCATGAATAATTTAAGAACCCTCTCCTTGATCTTACTGTTATTATCCATGAGTGGCTCTACAACATCCAATGTTGCAGATGTACCAACCATACCAGATGCACTAACACTGATACTAACTCTTCCTGTTGACGTGAACATACCATACTCTCTTATGCTAATACTATACTCTCCCTTTCTTATGATATACTTTGATAATGCAGAGTTCTCATCAAGCCTTGATAGAGATGGTGAGCTTGATGTAACCTTAACTATAATATCTCTATCTGCAGGTACAGGCACGCCGTTAGAATCTGTTGTTATTATCAGTATATCTATAGGTATGAAACCCTTTCCTATTAGCGGAGGCATCACATGGATCTCAAGTCGGCTTGCTCTATCTGATGTTATACTTATGCTTGTTGATGTAACAATCTCCTTCCCATCTATATCTATCTTTGCAGTAATATATGCTATTCCTGATAAGTTGTAACTCCTTACCTTTGCAATTATATATGAACTTCCTTTAGGTATATATGGATTATATTCAAGAGTTATAAGTTCAGCGCTGTATGATAACTTGATCTGTAGATCATGTGGAGCAGGTATGTACCTTCCATAATTATCCTTTATTACTATAAGCAATGGTAGTTCAGAATCAGTAAGCATAATGAAATTACCTGTAAGAGATTCAATCTCTACTCTTATATCCTCTACATCTCCCTGTGAATATTGTATATTTGTATCTACTATCTCTAATGCTTTTGTTATATTCTGTTCTCTATGCATTAAAGATGTTGATTTAATTGCTGCTGTTATACTTGCTTCCCCAATATCTTTGGTTTCAATCTCAAAGACTGTATAGAAGTCATTAGCCTTTATCACAACCTCCTCTGGTATAGATACAATATCTGGAGAATGGGAAAGGTGTATCCTTACATCATCCTCTGCAAGTACAGGCTTACCATTAACATCAGTTAGGTAGATGAAACCACTAGCCTTTCCTCCATATTCTATTATCTCTGGCATAAGGGATAGGTTCAATATAATATAGTTGGTACTACTCTGTTCTGGATATGTGTATGATTCAACAGGTAATGTTAGCAGGTATAGTAGAGAGCAGATCAACATGACCTTCCATATCCGCATAGCTATAAAGTTAGATGCCCACAAGATATTATTAAGTAATGTAACGGTTGATACTTACACATGCTATGTATGTAATGACATATACTCTTAAAGTATTTTCAGATAGTAAGTAGGAAGGTACTGCATGGCAGAGATGCCTAAGTTCAAAGATAGAAGAGCAGTAAAGAGAGGTGTATCGCCGATAATAGCAACACTCATGCTGGTTGCAATAGCAGTGGTTGGAGGTGTTGTAGTATATACATACTTCCAGAACATATCTAGCAAGGTCGCACCACAAAACACTATAGCAGAGAATATACAACTTCTAGGTTATGATGTGAGGCAAGTTAATCCTCTACTGAACCACCTTGGTGGAGGAATTACTGGAGCAAACAATGGAACCTCTATAATATATGCTGCACTCTACATAAAGAATAACTCACCATCTTCACTACAGATAAGTAAGGTATATGTTAATGGAGCACAGTACAACTTTAACCCCGGTGCATTAGCAGCCTCACAATTCCATATAGGTTCAAGCACAAGTAGCGGTACAAATACCATCAATGCTGCAAGTACTGATACACTATTGCTAAGGTTATCATCAACAGTTAGTGCTGGTGCAAACCTGACTGTAATAATAGAGAGTGCGAGTGGGCAACAGTTCAAGTACGAGATAGTTGCAGGAAATAGAATATTCTAATCGCCACTCCAGCATTTTTTAATCAATCTAGGGGATTAGAGAAGCACTCTACTCAGTTTATAATGTTTATCAGTACACCATGTTATAACTTAATTTATATGGTAAGGAGATAAAGAATCAATCTAGACTCCTCCAACTATAGATGTACCTGTTATACCATCTACACCATCTACAACCAAATCTCATACGTATGAAGAACTAGTACAATATGCACTATCATTAATAAATGAAGATAGAGCAAAGCATAAACTTCCTCCTGTAACGCTGGGTAGCAATATGGCAGCACAGAAGCATGCTGAAGATATACTTAGATACAGATACATATCACATTGGGATAGTGATGGTTTCAAGCCATATATGAGATATATACAATATAATGGTAATGGGGAGGTTAGCGAGAATGTAGCTATCACAGGATATTATAACTCTGATGGTAGCACGGATTGCCACAAACCTCTTATACTATGCGATAAGATAGATCCAAAGGAGGCTATTACACAATTACAGTATGATATGGTCTATAACGATGCTGCCTCTAACTGGGGGCATAGAGATAACATACTTGATAGATGGCATAACAAGGTCAACATAGGTATAGCATATGATGATTACTTCCTAGCCTTAGTACAACACTTCGAGAATGATTATATAGAATGGAACTCAAGATATATATTCAATGGGTATCTTGTAATGAGCGGTAGGATATACATAGAGCCAAATACGAATGTTAGACCAGTTGCTCTAGCAGTATATTATGACCCCTTGCCTAGAAAGATGAGCAGTATAGAGTTGAATAATAATACTCCTAATTGCTATTCATATGGAGGAGGTGTAGCATGCGGCTCAGATGCTGTTGATACTATATACCCTCCCCCTCCGCCAGGCTACTACTATACTGAGAGAGTTCATTTGGCAGATAGATGGATTGTAGATGGCAACAACTTCCATATAGAAGCTTCAATAAACCCATCGATGGGGGAGGGTGTCTATACCATCTTACTGTTTACTGATATAAATGGAGAGCAGGTCCCATTAGCCTCCTATAGCATAGTCTCCAAGGATGGTAAGTGGGTTGATCTATCATCATATGCTATAGGTTTAGCAAAGTATAATTAACCTCGCATTGACTAGCCTCTTATGATCAAAGTTAGATGCCTTGAGTGCGAGGCGGATCTTAAGGTGCCTAGCGATGCAATAGAGGGAGAGATACTCACATGCCCAGACTGTGGAGCAAGTTACGAACTTGAGAGGCAAGGGGAAGGATTTAATATCAAACCTGCACAAGTCGTTGGAGAGGATTGGGGTCAGTAAGCAAACTCTACATACTCTACGATCTAGTAAGGTGGGAGGAGAAGGCACTCTACGAGGCTGCAGTAAGGAGGGGCTTACACGTTAAGATGATCGACAGCAAGGATATTTTGATTGATCTGAATGGCAACAGTAGCAGCAACAATAGTAGTAGTATAATCCATGGATCTAGCATAGATCTTGATGAGCATAATAGTATACTCTTGCAGAGATGTGTTAGTTACTTTAGGAACCTCCATCTCACTGCTGCACTAGAGGGTAAAGGTTACAGGGTGATAAACCCATTCCAGTGCAGTGTTATAGCAGGGAACAAGCTCTTTGCTCATCTAGCCCTTGTTAAGCATGGTATAAAGGTGCCTAGGAGCATGGTTGCATTCACACAGGATACAGTCTTCAAGGCAATAGATGCTCTAGGTTACCCTGTTGTACTTAAGCCAACAGTTGGTAGTTGGGGTAGGCTTATAGCACTTATAAGGGATAGGGATGCTGCTGAAGCAGTTGTTGAGGATAGAGAGCATATGTTCCCACTATATCAGATATACTACCTTCAAGAGTATGTTAGAAGACCACCAAGAGATGTAAGGGCAATAGTTGCTGGGGATAGAGTGCTTGGAGCAATATACAGGTATGCTGGAGATGGACAATGGAAGACAAACATGGCTCTAGGAGGTAGAGCAGAACCATGCCCAATAAGCAAGGAGTTGGAGGATACATGCATAAGGGCATGCAAGGCAGTAAATGGT
>BEHG01000016.1 GCA_002898655.1 archaeon HR04 | reverse complement strand
TGAGACTAGAGTTGGTGAGCTTAAAGATAAGGTAAGTGGTGTTGAGACCAGGCTTGATAAGGTTGAGACTAGAGTTGGTGAGCTTAAAGATAAGGTAAGCACGTTAGAAGAGAGGTTTAATGGTCTAGAAGGTGCACTATACTATGGATTTGATCAAGTTGGTCGATTTGCTGGTGTAACTCTAGAAGAGCTTGTAAGAGGCATAATTACAAAGAATATGCAAAAGAATGGGGAGTTGAGCCAAGACAAGGCTATAACCTCTATTAGATTGGACAGCGAAGAGATAGATCTCTTCTGTGATGAGCCATTGATAGTTGGTGAAGTAACAAGTTATGCTGATAGTGTTGAGGAGGTTGATAAGCTGTTAAGGAAGGTAAGTGTTGTTAGGAATAAATATGGAAAGGAGCCAGTAAGGAAGATACTTATAATAAGTTCTGTGAAGGAAGAGATAGCAGGGCTTATAGCAGATAAGGCTAAGAAGAGTGGTATAGAACTGATAATGGGGAAGAGGAGATGATTTTATATAGTAATGGTAGCCTTATTATTATAACACACCATTAAGGATTAGATTTTAATTACGGTAGTATAGTTCTTATTTATATGAGGCTTAAGAAGGAGGTTAGGGATCAACTAATTGAGATGATAAGGGAGAGGGTGTACAAGGCAGTAAAGAGTTACAACATCGATGAACTCTTCAATGTGAACCTTGATCGAGAGATAAAGGTGACGTATAATCCAAAGTACAACTCATTTTATGTGAAGTTTGGAAGGTTATACAACATCTTCTATGGTGATCTAGCAAGGAAGGTTAGTGAGGCTATGGTGGTGAAGGAGAACGATATTATAAGGAGTGTAACCCCTTCTCTTGGCACTCTTATAATTCATATAGAATGGAGTAGGCTGCTGGTACCGAAGAAGGAGATAGTCAACTAAGTGAATCATAAATTTGGGTATAGGTATAATATATTATAATGTGGCATTTAGTATTATCAATAATACTTCTAATGGTATTTATATATGGTAGCATGCTAACATTCTTACTAACTAAAACTCAGATAGATGCTTAACATATTCAGCAGAGACCTTTGCAGTAACCTCTCTATCTGCAGTGTAAAGCACTGCACCCATCAATGCTGCTAGGCTAACATATGCTGCATCATACACTGTTATACCATACATATATGCTATCTCTACTGCTTTAGATGCCATATCCATGAACTCATATGTTGTTAAGGATAGATCCTCTAATGTCTTTACTGCAGCATTAACCTCCTCTATACCAAACCTTGGGTTATATCTAAGGGCATTTGCTACCTCATAGTATATCAGCGTAGGGGCTATAATCTCTATAACGCCATCTATGTATGCATCTCTGATCGCTATAGCCTTATCATGCAATGGCTCTATATTGAACCACTTCACTACAACACTTGCATCTATAACGAGAACCTTCTCCTCCTCCATCTTCTTACCTCCTCCTCCCCTATCCATTCTGCACCTGCTGATAACTTTGCAAGCCTATCCATCTCCTCTGCTGCCCTCTTGAGCAATGATACATCCCTCCTCCTTCTCTTCCTGGAAGAGAGCTCCCTCTCCTCTTTCTCCACAACCTCCTCAACGTACCTCCTTAGCATCTCACTCCAGTTTATATGCTTCAGCCTATCCATCCTAGCCTTCAACCTCTTATCTACCCTGAATGTTACTACCGCATCCACATATTTTGTAATACAAATATAATTAATAAGTATTACCTAAAACGTTGTAAACTTCTATTCCCACTAATATTGCTGATACTTTACTCTTGCCTTGCCTTGTCTTGTCTTGCTATGAACTCCTCTACTCCAGATAGTATGAACTCTATGGCTATTCCTGCTATCAATATAGCCATAACCCTTGAGACTATAAGGGAGCCTAGGTTCCCAAGCAATCTATTCAGAGTATTCATGAAGCTGAATGTGAGCATGGTTAATGCTAACACTATTGCTACTGAGAGCATTGTTACAAGTATGCCATACCTATCCAGAGAGATTAGGATAGTGGTTATTGCTCCAGGTCCTACTAACAATGGGAAGGCTAGAGGTACTGCTCCAATGCTTATCTCATTGCCCTTCAACTCCCAACCCTTGAGTAGTAACTCAAATGAGAGGAGTAGCAGTAATAGCCCTCCTGCTATTCTAAAGCTTGATAGTGATATACCAAATGCTTCCAATATGTAGTGCCCTGCTATAGCAAAAGCAAGCAAGAGAGCAGATGCAGTATATATAGTGCTTCTAACCACCCTTCTACTCTGCTCAATGCTGAGTTTAGAGGTTAGCGATGCTATCAATGGTACAAGCCCTATAGGATCCATTACTATGAAGAGTGATACACTTGCTCTTATCAACTCATCAGTATTAAGTTCGTTCATACATAACCATCAAGTTATGTATGGTTTAAATTTTGATGTTGCAACTGCCTATTAACAACTCACCAACGGTAGAAAAATTAAATGAGATAAAATATGGATAGTTGAGATATGCTTACTACCATTGGGTATCATATGAGAGTCCTTAGTATCGAGGTTACAGCATCTGTAACCATTCCACTTGCATTTTGCAGTATTATCCCAACCATGAGTATTATCCCAGCAAGCCCTATGCCTATTGCTATGTTACCATTTTTAACCTCTTCGAACTGGTTCAACCCTTTCCTCCTAGTCAGTTCATTGAATATGCCTATTACCACGAACTGCGTGAAGACTGCTATGAGTATGTTGGTTACTAACTGGATGACTGCTAGCATTATAGCACTTGCTATCCTTCCAGATAGGAACTCTGTAGTTATAATTGGTATTGCATCAAGTGTTACAAGTCCTATCACAACTGCAACTGCTGCAAGCGTAACACCAACCGCAGCATTCCCCCTCTTGAGTTCAGCAACCTCATCTATATTCCTTGTAAGCTTTGTGAAGACCATGAGCCCAATGTACACAGCGATTATGGCTATGAATGCTGATAGTGCTGTGTATACTATGCTCCCAAATAGGTTTATTGCCTCCTGCATATCCTATCCCCTCTATCTACTCTCCCTACTGAATCCAGCATGCTCATAACATCATTACAATAAATGCAATATATTAGGGTGGTTAAACTTAAACTCTTATAATTCATGCTAGAATATTATTATTAACTATCGAAGCTTATCTATGCTTCTTATAGTTGATAGCAGCCATGTAAGGACAGATTTTTATTATGGTTGGTACAAATAATGGGAAGATGCAGGAGGAGCAATATGCTATAGATGAGAGGCAGCAGGTCGTGGATAAGATACTTAATGCATTGGCAGATAAGTACAATAGGCTTATACTAACATCTACAATAGATGAGTCCAAATCAGCATTGCAGATAAGCAAGGAGCATGGTATACCTGTAAGCACTGTGTACAGGAAGTTGCATATGCTCGAGAAGGATGGACTCATAAAGGTTGATGGCTCTGTCATAGAGAATGGGAAGAGGTACTATCTCTACAAGAGCAATATAAAGGCTATAAACATAATATTCACAATGAATACGCTGAAGGTTGATGTTATACTCAACAAGGATATGAGGAGGAGTGCTTACTGGTAGTAGTAGTAGTAGTAGTTAGTTGGTTGTAGCAATGGTATAGTTATCATTATAATGAATCAGCAGATGAGTAAACATAATAATGGTTATACGCTCTGGCTTGATTCTATAATATAAACGCACTTTATAAAATAGTATCTAATTGTTCATTCATTCATTCATCCATCCTCATCCTTCCAGAACTTACCCCTGTAGAATGCTGTAAATGGGCAACCATAGCATGTCCCTCCATTATCTATGTAGTATTCACATCTACTGCATGGTGAATCGCCACATGGAAGATCATACTGACTACTCCTTCTCTCCTCCTCATCTTCTCCTCCATAATCACCCATGAGTGTTTCATGTGTTACAATACCTATACTCTTCTGCAGGTTTGTTATCCTCCTAGCAACTATGCTTGTAATATTGGAAGCCCTCCTTATATGCTTGGTGATGCAGTACTCCAACTGCTTATCCTCTCCAACCATGATCATCTCAACCCTGTTGCTCTCATCTGTAAAACCGAAGAGGCTTACAACGCATGGGCAATGCTTGAACTTCTCAACAACAACATCCACATGCTCAGTATAAGCATCTATGCTCATCAACTCTAGCCCAAGGTTTGATGGGTTGATTATCATGCAGCCTTTACTTATCATCCCCATCTCTCTCAGCCTGCCAAGCCTTGTAGATATCGCTGCTTGTGTGAGCCCAACCCTCTCTGCAAGTTTCATCTGTGTTATCTGTGGATTCTTGTATATTATGCTCATTATCTTCCTATCTATCTCATCCAGTTTACCAAATCTACCCATGAGACTAGTTAATAAATTATAATATATAAATCTACAATCAATATTTATAAATTATAAAAATAAGATTAGGTATGTAGAAGCTTTCTTCTACTCAAGAGCGTATCTAAGCAGCATACAACGCTACCAGCAAGGCTCTCTATATCATCATCCCTTGCTAATGCATAAACATCATCAAGTGCAAGCATGGGCTCTATCACAAGCCTGCCTTCAGATGCATATATAGTTGGTACATATCCTGTTAGCCTATAGAGTGCATCTGCCTTACTCTTAAGATCAACACCATGCTTGTAGAAGATCTCAACGCTCAACTTTGGTCTATGGTCTGGATGGAGCAAGCCATGTATCATCACATCAAGCACAAACCTTAGATCTGTATGGGGGAAGAGCATCTTGAGTGAGAGTATGAGATCGCTGAACTGATCAACTATGCTATCCAATCTTGCTTCAACTACCATACTGTACAGTATGTATAGGGGATATAAAAATTATCTATTCATGTTTTATATATTATAATAAGACGTAGCATGTCATATTGAGTATAAAAATAATAAATTATTATATTCTTAATATTAAAAAACGTATGCTGGGTTTATGAGGAAGGTTAGATGTACAATACTCATGAGGTATAAGAGATACAGGTTGAGGAGGTATTATGATGTAGAGGATGGGGAGATGGTTGTCATGCTAACAAATATCATGATAGGAGGTACTGTTGTTGCTCTAGTACTTGCATTACCTACAGTAGCTATACTCTTAACCATATACCATATAAGCAATGATGTTATGCTAGCAGCACTTGCCTCCATCGCACTACACTATGCTATACTGATATTGTTTGTAGAGAGGATAAGCATGAAGATATACTCCATGCTTGAGGGAGATGGTGAAAGGGAAGGAGGAGGGGAGGAGGTAAGGGAGGTAAGGGAAAGAGTAGTAAGAGGAAAGGAAGATGAGGGGAGGAGGAGGGATGTGTGATGAACTCCTAACAAGGAGAGTATAGGTATAACTTGTATGGGTCTCTAGTTACAGGGTCTATGAAGCCCCATCTGTACGTGTTAACACTGAACTCCACAAACCTACTCTGCATATCCTGCTCAAGCATAGCATAAGCATCCTGCCCAACTATCAACTGCCTTGCTCCTGCTATGGATGTTATCTTTGATGCCATGCTTACAGCAGGACCGATTATATCAACATAAGACTCCTCATTACTCTTCCCATATATCATGATGAGGTTCTGCCCAAAGTCTATACCTATCTTAGTGTATATGCTTGGATAACCCATCTCTGTTAGTGCTGGGTTTAAAGCATCATTAACTATGCTCATCATGCTTACTGCACACTTCACTGCTGTAGTGCATGCTGCTGTTGGATTATACTCAGCAGGGAAGAATGAGAGTACAGCATCCCCTACATATTTGAGTACGTATCCTCCATGACCTATAACCAGTAAGGCCATCTCCTGTGAGAATACCTGTATTATGGTTGCAAGGATCTTGCTTGGGAGTTCAAGGCTCAGCCTCGTTGACTCTGCTATATCTGCTATGAGCACAGCCATCCTTAGCCTCTCATTTATATGCCTCCTAAGGAAGCGCTCAGATAGCTTGAATGGTGCCTCTATCTGAGGTCCCAACCTTACTGTACGCATCACCCTAGCCTTTATGTTCGCTATCGCTTCACTCCTAACTGGCAGAGGGATATCTGAACTTGTCAAGACAGTCTATAGAATGAATAAGGTTAATAAATATTATAATGAACTTTGGCTAATAATCTATAACCAGTCCTTACCATATATGGGAATTAACCAAAGTGTTATAACCTTCTTGCTAGTAAATTATATCATGAGCCTGCTGATTAAGAGGGTAACTGAGATAATGAGCGAAGGTCCTGTGGATGTTGTTGAGAAGGGGCTTAATGTATTCTATGCAGCAAATGTTATGAGGGAAAGAGCAAGAGGGAGCCTTGTTGTTGTGGATGATGGTAAGCCAGTAGGTATAGTAACAGAGCGAGATATAGTTAGGAGGGTTGTTGCTGAAGGAAGAAGCCCTAGTGCAACAAAGGTTGGGGATATAATGTCTACTCCATTGATAAGCGTTGGACCAGAGGCTACAGTTGCTGCTGCAGTAAGGATAATGTATGAGAATGGAATAAGAAGATTGCCAGTTGTAGAGAATGATAGGATTGTTGTTATGCTTACAGTAACTGACCTTGCTAGAGCAATGTATAGGGAGAGGGAGAAGAAGGATGAGATACTTGCTGCAATGGCAAGGTTCAGAGAGTTGGAAGAACTAGCAAAGAGATAGATAGATAAATAAATAATAAATTATTTATTTCTTCTTCTGTTGTTTACTACTGCTTAGAACCTCTTCTGTCTCAGTATCCTATAGCCTGTCAGTGCTACTAGTGGTGCAGTAACTGCTGTTATAGCACCTAATATGCTCTCAGGAATAACCATGAATGTTACACTAAACTCATATATGAATGACTTGCCAGGCACTGTATCTACCACTACTGCCCAATCTCCTACCTTGTTGAATCCTGAGGCTAAACCAAAGTCATTTGTCTGTAAGTGTAGACACTGACCAGCATGTGCTGGTAAGGTTATAGGTAGAGATGGTGAGCCAGTGTAGTTATAGAATGTATTATCAGGATCTATAAGCTTGATATCAGTTATCTGTCTTGTTGTTGATACAATACATACATAGATATCGCCCTGAGAACCGAGTGAGTATGGTGTGTTTAATACTGCTATACCATCTACACTAAGAGGTAGAGGTAAAGGAACTATGGTTGCTGCATAGGCCTTATCTATGATCTGGGATGTTACCGCTCCTACTACTGCTATCGCCATCACAATATATGCAATCTTCTGCATTGACCTATTATTCTGATATGAAATATTTAACTACACATGTAATATAAGAGATATAATGGGAGTTATATAACAATTCCAGAAGATAGACCTAACCAGTGTATAAGCATGTTACCATCAATACATGAGATGATTTATATGAAGATCTTTGCTATTGGAATTCTAAATGAACATATCATCCATATTATATAATCATGTAAATATCATTGATAATTGTGACTCTTATTACAATTATAGAGGATAATCTATCATTCAACTATATTATTGGTTATCAATAATAAGAATCGAACTAAAATTTAAATACATGAGACGCTAATAATATAGCGTAGGGTGGTATGGTATGAATGAGAGTGAGTATAATGTAGGTGCAATGGGATTTGAATGCTGCTCTAATGATAGCAGCGCTGTTATCATCTGCCTCTATGGGAAGTAGGAGGAGTATGAACATATGATCTACTTACCTGTTGTTATTACCTCTATAACAATAGATGCAGAAGCAACGGTTACCATACCACCCTACATGGAGAGGGTGTGTGATGTCAATAGCATCGATATCGGTTAAGGATGTAATGAGTAAGAATGTGAAGAAGATGAGCATGCATGCAAGTGTAAAGGATGCGGTGATGCTGATGACATCATCATGGATAAGTAGTGTTGTAGTTATAAACAGCAACGATGAGCCTGTAGGCATATTCACTGAGAAGGATGCTATAAGAGCAATAGCATGGAATGAGAATGCGTTGAATGCTAGGCTATACACTGTAATGAGTTCTCCAGTGGTAACTGTAGAAAGCACAACCTCGCTTGAGAGTGCATTGAATATCATGGTTGAGAGGGGTATAAATCATCTACCAGTTGTACATGAAGGTGAGATGGTTGGAATGATAACAAGCAAGGATATTGTAAGGTTCATAACAAAGAACAGGTTACTTGCACCAGAGGTGATAACCGAGGGCAGGGTTGAGATGGGCAGGGTTTATGATATAAGCAAGTATATGAAGGACCTTGGAATAATCAGCAGGGTTAACATATAGTTGATAGGAAAAGGATGAGTAAAGAAGTGAACCCTCTCCATTTTTTATTACTGGAAAGAGAATATAAAGGCTAATGATGAATAAGACTATATGTTATTAGTTAGTACTTCACTGTATGAGGAAGATACTTGTAGCAATAGATGGCTCAGAGCAGTCATTCAAGGCTGCCAGATATGCTGTAGAGATGGCAAGGAGGCTTGATGCATCAATAATACTTCTCCATGTTGTAAGCATACCACAGTTCCCCCACCACCTAGGTTCGCTTGATGAGTACTATAGGAAGGTTGAAAGGGAGGTTGATGGTTGGTTCACCATGATATCTAACTTGGATGAGAGCAAGGGCGTAAACATAAGCAGGAAGATAATACATAGCCACACATCTGTTGTAGAGTCAATAGTAGAGTATGCTGATGAAGAGAGCGTAGATCTTATAGTTGTAGGTACAAGGGGTAGGTCAAGATTCGTTAGAGCAATACTGGGTAGTGTTGCACAAGGCGTGATAGCATATGCTAGATGCCCAGTGCTTGTTGTGAGATGAACTAACAGGAGGGATGAGGATGAGATGGTGATGGATAGAGAGGCTATTATCAATGATTAAGGATGATGGAGAATGTTGGTGAATGTTTATTATATGTACTGTTTCTAACCCTGCTGAATCGGGACTGTCAACTTCCAATCTGTTAACAATGTGTTCTCATAGGAGGATTATGCTTATAACTATAGTGTTTCACTTCCTCTATCCTCTCCTCTCCTCTCCTCCCTTCCTTACTTACTTACCTGCTTGCTCTCCTCGCTATCCTCTTAATACAACAGAATATAGAATGATATATTCAGATAGTGAGTGATTATGCGAGTTGACAGCCCTTCAACTGTTTCTGTATATCCTTCTGCTATCAAAGAGTTTGGTTAACCTATTGAGGAGCTATGGTATCTGTACTCCTTGCTTTCTTGCTAGTACTGTTCATATCTTAACCCTTTAGCTATAAATATCTAGCCAAAAGCGCTTTATTATCATGATATCACTTTATGTAGACGAATCTGGGGATCTAGGTTGTAAAGAAGGTTCTTCAAAGGTCTTTGTTATTGGTTATCTAGTAACAGAGAAGAATTTAAGACTATCGAAAGACCTTAAGAATCTTAGGACGAAGTTAAAAGGAAGGGGTCTAAATATAAACGAATTTAAATTTAATGGTGATAAAGATAATGTAAGGATAGGGGTACTTAGTCTGATAACGCAATCTGATATCGAATGTGGTTATATAGCAGTAAAGAAAGAAGCGGTAAAACCAGAGCTCAAAGAGAAACCAGATATATTGTATAACTACCTTGCAATACATTACCCGTTAACAAATATAATAAATAAATACCAGCCTAATGAAATAACATACATAATAGATAGGCAAAGTTGGAAGAAGGAAAGAGTTGATAATTTTATGTCATATATTCAACAGAAAACTACATGGACTGCTACAAGAATAAAATATACTCCTCCTCCAATAAAGGTAAAACGTAAAGACTCGCAAGAGGAAGCATGTCTCCAAATAGCAGATTATATAGCAGGAACAATATTTTATACAGTGACTAGGCAAAACTATAAGTATTGGGACATTATAAAAGCAAAATTCCCTATTGAATGGCAACAGTGTTGGTATAATAAATGGCAGATGGCATAGAGGAATACAAACAATATATAGAGAAGGCGGCCCTCCCCCCTACTCGACCGGGTGCTCCCTTGGAGCCCTTTATGCTTTCGGGGAGAGTGCTCTTAACGAGCGTTACCCACCTAACTTATTATTAGATGCTATATTATAAAAAGTTTATTGGGACTGTCAACTTCCAATCTGTTAACAATGTGTTCTCATAGGAGGATTATGCTTATAACTATAGTGTTTCACTTCCTCTATCCTCTCCTCTCCTCTCCTCCCTTCCTTACTTACTTACCTGCTTGCTCTCCTCGCTATCCTCTTAATACAACAGAATATAGAATGATATATTCAGATAGTTAGTGATTACGCAAGTTGACAGCCTCCATAAACTTTATATAATAAGTTATTATGAAACATTCAATGAAGGTCAGAGGAATAGCAAGTATTACAATCATTATACTGCTATCAGCAACTATAATTGCTATCCCTAACTCTTATGCGCAACAGACTCCATCAACCACTACTCCTAGCACCATCCCATCGTTCCAGATACCAGATATAAGAGAGGATATAAAGATCCTTACTCTTACAGGGAACGATACTCAAGGTAATCCTGTTAGCATAGAACTCATCTTGAGTAGAGGTACCATGATGATGGGTAGAGCAAGTATGATGATGGATCCAACTATGATGTTTGGTATGCCGATGATGATGCAGATGATGATGCAGATGCAGATGATGGGTATGGGTCAAGGGATGGGTATGGGTCAAGCTGCAATTGCACAGATACAGCAAATGCAGCAACAGATGAATGCTTGGATGAGGAGCCATTACATAGTGCAGGGAGGTTCGATAGCCATAGGAGATAGCATGTATATGATAGAGGCAGGGAATGCAAGGATAAGCGATGATGGTAGAGTATTCGTTAATGCAGTCATAGATCAAGGGCTGAACAGGAATGGCAAGGTTATAGCATGGGGTACCCTAGGTAGTGATGATGGGCTCAAGGGCAGGATACTCCTCTGGGAGGCTAGGACGCTATTGCATAGTGTGAAGTTCACTGCAAAGGGCAGCGTAGAGGATGCATTCTAATATATGCATCTCAAACACATATTTATTTTGTTTTGATCCGATCTGTAAATCAGGAGAATACAAGTATCTTCATTAGTGTTGCTATTATCATAGCAGGTAGGAGTATCCTTACAAGATCTAGCATCCTTGAAGGTATCCTTATCCTTGAGTTCATGTTGACCTGCTCCATCATCTCATCCCTGCTCATGAACCATGCTACTGCTACTGCCATGAGTGTAGCAGATACTGCTAATGCTATAGTACCAAAGATCCAATCAAATGCATCAAGAACTGGCATGCTAGAGATGCTTAGATGTACTGGGCTGTAACTCAACGCTGATGGTATACCCAATGCTAGGGAGAGCATTGTTATGACCATTGTTGCTCTAGCCTTGCTGAACTTGAAGGTATCCTCAAGTGCAGATACAGGGATTTGGAGCATGGATATGGATGAGGTTATCCCTGCTATGAAGAGGAGGAGGAAGAACGTTATGCCAAGCAGGTAACCATACTCCATCCCTGCTATGATCTTAGGCATTGCTATGAATACAAGTGCTGTGCCATGAACATCACCAAGCCCATTTGCAAAGACCATTGTGAATACCATTAGACCAGAGAGGAATGCTACTACAAGTACAGAGCCTACTATGATGAGGGATGTTACAACTACGCTTTGCTTCTGCTCCCTAACATAACTTGCGTATGTTACAAGTACACCAAGCCCTATAGAGAGGGAGAAGAATGCCTGCCCTATTGCAGATGACCATACGTGAGGGTCTAACAGTCTATTGCTATCTGGCTGAGTGTAGTACCTTAGCCCTAGACCATCCCTATCCATACTTAAGCCTATGAGTGCTAGAGGTATGAGCATTGCAAAGAGCATGATCACACCATATCTGTTGAACCTCTCAACGCCAGTCCTCAACCCACTCCTAACTATGGTATAGTTGATAGCAACTACTGCTAGATAAGATGCTAAAGGGTACCATGTATCTATGAACCCCTCAAACCCTTGATATCTGTTGAGGATGCTCATTACAAGGTATGCAAGTATCCATCCCAGCACGACCATGTAGTAACTTAGTATTGCAACTGTAACACCTATCATGAATAAGCCTATGAACCTAAACCTATGCCTTATCATGGATAGTGCTGAGACTATGGATGTTCTGTAACGCATGCCTAGTGCAAACTCAAGTACCATGAATGCTAGACCAAATGTGAAGAGCACTATTATGTATACTAGCAGGAAGGATGCTCCCCCATTTGTACTTACCATGTAGGGGAAGCGCCATATACTCCCTATACCAACTGCAGAACCTATGGTAGTTAGTATGAAACCTGTGTAAGAGCCCCAGGTCTCCCTCTCCCTTCCTACTCTCTCCATATCCTTCCTTCTCTTAATTAATGGTCATCCAACTATCCATCCAACTGCCCATACCACATCCTCTCATTCAGCATTATTTATGCTACATACTTGCCATATCACTTGCTATCCTCTCACTTGCATCCACAAGCCTCCTTATATCTATGCTATCATGCTCAATACTTATTGCCCCAAGTTTGCTTGGTAGGAAGAAGATATCATACATGCTCAAGAGCGCAAAGTGGTAGAGCCTCTGCATTCTAAGATCACATTGAGCAGCATCCCTTGCACTCCTAACATCCTCAACCCCATCCTTAAGGAAGTGTGTTAGGAAGAGTGAGCCCATGCCAGTGCTCTTAACCCTTATACCATGATCAACCATTACCCTATCTATACCCCTTCTAGCCTCATCCCCAAGCATCTCCAGCCTCTCATAGATATCTCTATTACTTGCTAGATACTCAAGCACAGCAGTGCCTGCAGACATGCTCAATGGGTTCTCTGAATATGTGCCTCCTCCAATACTTACCCTATCCCACTTCCCCTTACCTCTAACATCTGCAAGGTTCATAACCTCCCTGAGTCCACACACAACCCCTATAGGAAGCCCTCCCCCTGCTATCTTGCCAAGGGTGAATAGATCTGGCTCTAGGGAGTAGATCCTTTGTGCTCCATGCAGTGATAGCCTGAACCCTGTTACTATCTCATCCAAGATGAATAGTGCATTGCTCCTCCTTGCATACTCTTGAAGTGCATGAAGATACTCCTTATCAGCAGGGATGCATCCTGCCCCTCCAAGCAATGGTTCAACTATTATACAGGCTAGATCATCCTTAACCCTGTTTAGTATGCTTATTGATGAGTCTACATCGTTGAATGGGAGCGCAACTAAATACCTCATCTCCTCCTCAAGCATCCCTTTACCCTCAGGCTCATCGAATGGGTAGTTAACAGAGTGCATCAGATCTGTATTAAAGCCATGCCATCCTCCCTCGATCTTTGCTACTATCCTCTTCCCTGTGTATGCCCTTGCTAGTCTAACAGCATACATTGTTGCCTCGGATCCTGTACTTACAAATCTTAGCATCTCTGCCCTTGGCATGAGCCTGTTTATGATCTCTGCAAGCCTTAGGGCATGCTCATTAACAGTACCAAATATGGTACCCTCTACAACCCTCTCCCTCAATGCATCAACGACAACCTTTGGTGCATGCCCAAGTATGAGGCTCCAATGCCCCATCCAGTAGTCTGTGTAGGCATTGCCATCAACATCATATATGTACTTGCCAGATGCCATCCTAGCAAAGAAAGGATAGGGCTCAAAGTATCTTATATTGTGGCTAGTGCCAGATGGGAGCAGGGATGATGCATGCATGAAGAGTTGCCTTGATCTACCAGTCTTGGACTCATAATGCTTTATGTACTTGCTCATCAACTCATCTGCTTGCTGCTCCTGCACACCTCTACTATGATTGTAGAATTAATAACTCTTCTTCTATCTGGAGTGTATACAGTTTAACTAATATATTAGGAGGTAGAGACTCAATGTAAATGACCCATATGGAGCATGGTAAAGGAAGGGAAGAGCATGAGCATGAAGAGCATGAGCATGCACATAAACCCTATGCTGTATGGCTTGTTATAGCGATACTGATAATATGCACAGTAGTACCTACACTGCTGATACTCATGAGCATACCTAAACTACCATAACCAAACGAAGCAAGCAAGCAAGCAAGAAGCAACAAGCATAGATGAGCATGAAACTAAACGTTTATATCTTTTGGTTATGATATAGGTAATGGCGTAGAGCGGCATCTGTAGGAGGTATGGAGGGTACTCCATCCAATGACCTACAGATCTCCAATTACGCTAACAATATGGGGATCCAACCTAGTTGGATCTGACATGGGTTATGTATCCATGCAGTATTGGGTTATGTATGTATGATGCATGGCCTGTACTCTTCAGGCCGACTCCGGTTGATCCTGCCGGACCCGACTGCTATCGGATTGGGACTAAGCCATGCGAGTCAACTCCGCAAGGGGTGGCGCACGGCTCAGTAACACGTAGTCAACCTACCCTGGGGACGGGGATAACCTCGGGAAACTGAGGCTAAACCCCGATAGGCCATGGCTCCTGGAATGGGCTATGGCTGAAATCTATATGGCCCCAGGATGGGACTGCGGCCGATCAGGTTGTTGGTGGGGTAATGGCCCACCAAGCCTATAACCGGTGCGGGCTCTGAGAGGAGGAGCCCGGAGATGGGCACTGAGACAAGGGCCCAGGTCCTATGGGGCGCAGCAGGCGCGAAACCTCCGCAATGGGCGAAAGCCCGACGGGGTCAGTCCGAGTGGTTCCCGCTGAGGGAACCTTTTGCCAGCTGTAAACAGGCTGGCGAATAAGGGGTGGGCAAGTTTGGTGTCAGCCGCCGCGGTAATACCAGCACCCCGAGTGGTCGGGACGATTATTGGGCCTAAAGCATCCGTAGCCGGCCCAGTAAGTCCTCCGTTAAATCCAACGGCTCAACCGTTGGGCTGCGGGGGATACTGCTGGGCTAGGGGACGGGAGAGGCGAGGGGTATTCCCGGGGTAGGGGTAAAATCCACTGATCCCGGGAGGACCACCAGTGGCGAAGGCGCCTCGCTAGAACGTGCCCGACGGTGAGGGATGAAAGCTGGGGGAGCGAACCGGATTAGATACCCGGGTAGTCCCAGCCGTAAACGATGTAGGCTCGGTGTTGGGCTGCCTCAGTGGCAGCCCAGTGCCGCAGGGAAGCCGTTAAGCCTACCGCCTGGGGAGTACGGCCGCAAGGCTGAAACTTAAAGGAATTGGCGGGGGAGCACCACAAGGGGTGAAGCCTGCGGTTTAATTGGAGTCAACGCCGGG
>BEHG01000015.1 GCA_002898655.1 archaeon HR04 | reverse complement strand
TCCTTTAAAGCCTTTGAGTTCCTCTTACAAGTTACAGGATCTATATACCTACTCCTATTATCGATGTAGAAGAGTAGAGCAAAGAGAGGGATGTATACAGCATACTCTATTGTTAATGCAAGTATAGAGTTTGCAAGTTTATCATCGTAATACTCAAGATGTACTTGGGAGATGTATGCACTTGCAAAGAAGCCTCCAGTGCCAGAGATGAGCAGGTTCTTGTTGAAGAGGATAACCTGTCTATACCTCTTGAGGAATCTACCGAATCTCCCATTCTTATCTCGCAGATAAGGCATGAATCCATCTATCTATCTACAGATTATTTATAAATATTGTTTACTGTTAAATTTAGTTAGTGTTAGATAGTATTATTTATTAGAACTTTAGACTCCTATACATCTTCTCACCCCATTCTACAGCCTTCATTATATCCATTGCATAGTAGTCTATGTATGGATATGCTGTATCCTTTGCTCCTACCCCTACTACTACCCCTGTACCTGTATCACTCCCCTTCTCCTTATCCTTACTTTCAAGCCTATCCATTACTCTACCTCCAACTATAACTAGCATGCTCTTCTCAAGCTTCTCCTTTACAGATCTTATCAACTCATTTAATGCTGCAAACTCCTCTGCTGCAGATATGTAGAGGAGGATTATGCCCTTCCCTTTATCCCTCCATATCCTGTTGATAAACCTAACCATATCTATATCAAGGAAGAGTCCTGCCTCTGGGGCAACATTACCTAACAAGAATGGCCTCCAACCCTTTATGTAGAAGGCTATGGATGCTGCCTTCATCTCTACAGCCTCCCTCCTGCTGCCCTTCTCACTCATACTTATAAATACTGCATATGCATCCCTCTTCACCTCTACCCTGCTAGCATTGAACTTTATTAGGTCTAGAGATTCCATTGCAAGATTGTTTATAAGCATGAGATCCATCGTACTCATCCTTCCCCTTGCATACAACTCTCCTGCAGTGTTAACAGTTGGTATAACAACATCGCTCATTAGCAGTATTGGATTTAGGTTGGAGTGTATTGCATTGAGAAGTATAGTCCTAGCCCTATCCTCATCATATGTGAAGATTGCATCCATGTATACCTGTTGCAGTTCGAGTATATCCTTACTGCTTAGATCCCTACCATACTGTACATACCATAAATTAACAGGACCCATGCTCCTCCTCCTTATTATACCCATGGTCTCAAGTATGTTAAGATACTTGGTTATTGTAACCCTGTTTATACCAGTCCTCTCTGCTATCTCTATACCAGAGAGTCCAGAGTCAGACTGCCTTAACACATCTATTATCCTCTGCTTAACCTCCTCAATGGAGTATCTCTTTGGCATATCTCTACTACTGTATTAGCCTAACAGGGATAAAAAATCTTTATAACTGGTTGATGAGGGTAGGATTCTGGTATCTGTATCGTTATCATCATTATCATGTATGTAATACACTTAACGATTAAATGCTGGGGCATCTAATGCTATACAACTTGGGTCTAAAGGGCTACCTTGCAATATCGAAGTTGAGGATAGTTGCTGTACTGAATCTTGTAGCGGTAACATCCCTTATAGCAGCAGGCAAAGGGGCTGTTAGCGCATGGGATGTAGCATTCCTACTCCTTACTGGGAGTATGGCATCTATGGGTTCAAGTGCACTGAACCATTACTATGACAAGGATATAGATGTACTCATGAATAGAACAAGTAAGAGACCAATACCCTCAGGTGTGATGAAGGCTAGGAATGCTCTTATCTATGGTCTAGGTATGAGCATAGCATCAGTTATCATAGCATTGTTAACACTTAATGCAATGACAGCATTCTTCATCGCTCTAGGCATATTCTTCTACGTACTCATATACACAGTATGGCTTAAGAGGAGGCATACATCCAACATAGTGATAGGAGGCTTTGCTGGTAGTTGTGCATCATATGCTGGCTGGGCAGCAGCAACAGGTTACATTGACCCACTAGGCTTCCTGGTTGGGCTCATAGTATTCCTATGGACCCCAACTCACTTCTGGTGCCTATCGATAGTTGGTAGAGAGGAGTACGCAAATGCTAGGGTACCAATGCTTCCTGTACTTGTTGGGGATAAGAGGGCTGCAATGTACATACTTGTGAATACCATAGTGCTTGTACCATACTCTATAGCAATAGCATTCCTAGGTCTAGGACTTGTGTACCTTGTAGCATCCATACTTGCTGGCATTATGCTTCTACACTACAACATCAGACTGGTTAGGAATACAAGCAAGGATGTTGCATGGCATACTTACAAACTCTCCAGCCCATACCTTGCAATAATCTTCATAGCATTGATGCTTGATTCCATATATAACTACCCATTACCTCTCATCTTACCGTAACATCCACCTTCTCAATTGATTGGTCCTTCTTTATGTTATGCTGTAGTATCATCATCCTTCTCCTCACCATCATCATTATCATTCTCTATAGCAATCTCTTCATCACCTACTTCCCCCTTACCCCTTCCCTTCCCTTCAATATCCCTAACCTCTATCCTCCTCTTATCCTTGCTTATCCATCCAACCCTTACAAGTCCAAGTATCTCAAGATCAAGCAGTATCTTGTTTAGTTCTGCTCTTGTTAATTCAAACCCTTCCTTTGCAAGCATATTCATAAGTTCAACATCTGTTATGCTCCTTGCACCCTTTATCTTCTCATACACTATATTTCTCAAGGGGATCATCATAGCCTATCATCATCGTTCTTATTATTATTATTATCATCCATAGAATACCTTATCTATTGGTTTTGGAATTGCATATGTCACATTCTTGCTTATGCTGTTGTACCAACCCTCTATCTGTGGTGTTACTGATGGCTTCACCTGCTTCAATGCATACTCAAAGTCCTCACTGCCTATACTCTTCCTTCCATTCCTCATCGCATTTATTGCTGCTTCCCTGCATAGAGCGTTAAGATCTGCACCAGTGTAGCCGTTGGTTATTCCTGCTATCTCCTCCAGGTTTATCTTGTCACGTTGTATAGGCATCTTCCTGCTAAGTATCTGGAGTATCTCAAGCCTCTCATCCTTGCTTGGAGGCTGCACATAAACTATGATATCAAGCCTCCCAGGTCTTAGTAGTGAAGGATCGATCAGATCTGGCCTATTAGTTATGCCTATGGTTATAACACCATTCACAAGGTTATCCATCTCTGTAAGTAACTGGCTTAACACTCTATCGTTGATCTCAGAACCTTCAGCCCCTGTCCTAGGTCTTGCTATAGCATCAAGTTCATCAAAGATAACTATGCATGGTGATGATGCTCTAGCCTTCTTGTATATATCCCTTATAGCCTTCTCACTCTCTCCAACCCACTTGCTGAGTATCTCAGGACCCTTGACCTTTATGGAGTTTGCATTGCTCTCATTTGCCAGTGCCAATGCTAGGAGCGTCTTCCCACACCCTGGAGGACCATAGAGTAATGCACCTCTTGGCGGGGTTATGCCCATATCCTCGAACCTCTCAGGCTCATTCAATGCCTTGACTATGTTATCGTAGAGGATCTTCTTTGCGCTCTTCAAGCCACCAACATCATCCCATGTTATCCTTTGCCCCTCAACATAGAACTCCCTTAGTGCTGTAGGTACTATCTCCTTCATTGCATCATGGAAGTCTTTGTTTGTAACAACCATCTTCTCTAGCAGATCTGGTGGTATGCTCTCACCATCAAGGTCTATCTCTGGGAGGTATCTCCTCAATGCCTTCATTGCTGCCTCCCTGCATAGTGCCTTTATATCTGCACCAGTGTAGCCATGTAACTCTGCAGCAAGCCTCTTGAGGTTAACACTCTCTGCTAGAGGCATACCTCTAGTGTGTATCTGGAGTATCTCCAGCCTACCTTCAGCATTAGGTACAGTTATCTCTATCTCCCTATCAAACCTACCTGGTCTCCTAAGCGCTGGATCAACGCTCTCTGGCCTGTTCGTTGCTCCTATGACTATAACATTACCCCTATCTGCTAGCCCATCCATCAACGCTAGGAGTTGTGCAACTACTCTCTTCTCAACATCCCCAAATACCTCTTCCCTCTTCGGTGCTATAGCATCAATCTCATCTATGAATATTATGCTAGGGGCATTCTCCTTTGCCTCCTTGAATATCTCTCTAAGCCTTGCCTCAGTCTCACCGTAGTACTTGTTCATTATCTCAGGCCCATTTATTGAGTAGAAGTTGGCCTCTGCCTCACTTGCCAATGCCTTTGCTATAAGCGTCTTCCCACACCCTGGAGGACCATAGAGCAGTATACCCTTTGGGGGTTCTATGCCCAAGCGTTGGAATACCTCTGGATGCTTCAATGGAAGTTCAACTATCTCCCTCAGCCTCTCTATCTGCACCTTCAAGCCTCCAATATCCTCATAAGTTACCCTAGGCTTCTTCTCAACAGCAGTGCTTGAGAGTATGCTTAGCCTTGTTGACTGCTCTATCCTTACTATGCCTTTTGGTGTAACCTTCTGAACCTTAAAGTCCATGGAACTCCCAAGTATAACAACCGATATCTCATCACCCTCAACCACTGGTATGCATCTAAGCCTATTCTTAACGAACTCAGAGAACTCCTTATCTACACTCATCTTCAGACTTAGAGGTATTAGGGTTACGCTCCTTGCTGTCTTTGTATCAACCCTCCTAACTATAACAGTATCATTTATGCTCACTCCAGCGTTCTTCCTAGTCTGTCCATCTATCCTTATCGTATGATCATCTATATCCTCATCATTCCATACTATAGCTACAGTACTCCTCTTCCCTATGAGTTCTACAACATCTCCAGCAGATGCCTGTAGCATCTCAAGCACGCTACTGCTTACCCTTGCCCTCCTCTTACCAACATCCCTGGCCTTTGCCTCTGCTACCCTCAACTGTATTGGTTCAAGTACGTGTTTCATAGCCTAGCAGACTCTCTACTCATACTCACTATCTCAACCTCACCAACACCATCTATGCTCCTTAAACCCTCCTCAAGCGAGTCTGTATCTGCAGTATCCTCATCCATCACCATATCAAGCAGGAGTGCATTTATCCCAAATGCTATTGGCTCTTTGCTATATCTCTTAACCTGCACACCATCTGGCATCTTACCCTTTACCTTCTCTACTAACGCATCAAGGTTAACATCAACATCTGCAGGCATTATCTTGACCCTTGTGATGAGTCTACCCATACCATTCACCTACCTACATACATACCTCTTACCTACCTACCTACTTCAACATAACATGCATACATGTTATCTGTCTATCTATCATGACTATGGTCCCTCGAACCCACACTCCTTGCACCTGTACATCCTTGCAAACTCTCTGCATGACTCACACCTCCATATCAGGAACCTGTTGCACCTTGGGCAGTTGAACTTTACACATCTATCGTTGGGCATTATTACCCTGTTGCATGATACGCATGATGGTAATGCTATTGCTCTTTGTGACATGAGTTGCTAGCCTAGAAGATCTAATTTATACCTTTGCTATACCTGCTAGGAACCTTCTGAACTCACTCCCAAGTATAGCCTTCACTACTCTCAAGCCATCCATACTCATGATCATCCTTGCCAATACTGATGAATGGAAGTCAAAGTCTCCAGATGCTGATACCTCATCAATATGAGGATGAACTGAGTTTAGGATCCTCTCTATAGCCTTGTTATCCAACCTCTCAAATAACCTCCTTAACATAAGCATCCTCTCAAACTCTCTACCAAATAGATCGAGCCATGCATCCTCATACCTACTAAGTATAGCAAGGTTATTGTCTGCTAATGCATCTGCTATAGTAGTACCAGCAAGCAAACCCCCCATGCCAGATGTGTAGATCCCTCCAGCAGTAGTTGGCTTTGCTTGACCAGCAGCATCACCAACAACAACAACCCTTCCATCCTTAACGAATGGTCTCTTTGGTCCATCAATCCATATGGGCGCAAATACCTTCCTTAGCACAACACACCCACCACCATCATATCTTTCTCTACACCTATCATTACCCTTATCTTTGCACTTATGGATATGACCTTCAGTATGGTTATTACTACTATTATTGTTATGGTTATGGCTATCAGCACTACCATCATAACTACTACTATCACTGCTCTTACCATAGCCTCTCTCCTTCATGGTTATGAACTCTTCAAGCCTTTCAACTACGCTTATACCCCTTCCTGATACACCAACCCTACCCCTCTCCTTACCTCCAGGTATAATCCATGCAAAGAACCCAGGATACTTCTCTTGGTCTATGTATACCTCAACCCTACCATCATCTATCCAGCATGCAGAGTCAACCTCGTACTGTGCAGATGGCAAGAATCCCTTTCCAGTACCTGCAGGTATGGAGCATCCCCTAGCATCTACCAACACCTTACACTCCATCATGCCCCTGTTTGTATCTACCTTAACATATGCATCCCTTACTGCAAATGATCTTGCCCTACACATCAGCATTATATCAGCACCATTCCTTCTAGCCTGTTTTGCAACATGTTTATCAAGTGCTCTTCTATCTATTGCAATAACATTCTTGCTCTCAGCATCTATACTTATGGTTGTATCAAGCACGCTTATAGTTGCATACTTTATCCTACTAAGCAATCTATACTCATCTATACCCAACGAATTGAGTGCATCAATGCTAACCAAACCTCCACAGTGCTCTGGAGTACCAATCTCAGCATCCTCCTCCAACACTAGAACTGAGAATCCCCTCCCTGCTATCTCCCTTGCAGCAAGGAGCCCTGATATGCTCCCCCCTATCACTATAACATCATACATATCCATAGCCATAGATAGGAAAGATGATATCCCTATCTATTTAAGGTTAAGTAATTAATGTATGATATGATCAAGCAGGTTATAGTAGTTAGGAGGGATATACGCATGGGTATGGGCAAACTTGCTGCACAGGTTGCTCATGCTGCTGTACTTGGTGCAGAGAAGGTTAAAGCAACTAGAAGGGAATGGTTCGATTCATGGATGATGCATGGTCAAGCAAAGATAGTGCTCAAGGTCAAGGATAAGGATGAACTTATGCAGGTTAAGAAGAAGGCTGAGATGCTTGCTCTACCAGTTGTTCAGGTTGATGATGCTGGACTAACACAACTTGAGCCTGGAACAACAACATGCATAGCAATAGGTCCTGCTCCTGCTGATATGATAGATAAGGTTACTGGCGAACTCAAGTTGCTATGATGGTGAGTACTAGGATGGGGTTAAGGGATGAGTGGGGTAGCATAATAAGCGTGCTCAGGGAGATAATCCCTGTGTATGATAAGGTTAACAACGTAATCTCTCTTGGTAGAGCAGAGGAGATGAGGAGGCTAGGCATAGTTGAGGGTGTTGAGGATGGTTATCTTGTGCTTGATGCTGGCTCTGGATTTGGTAACATGAGTAAGAGCATGCTTAGCATCTTCCCAAACGTCAAAGTTGTTATGCTAGACCCAATAGCAGAGATGCTCTATCTTGCAAATGAGCGTATGGAGGATGGTAAGTATAAGGGTAGGATATCACTTGTATCTGGCATATTTGAGTACATACCATTCAAGAGCAACACATTCGATGCTATAGTATGTGGGTACTCATTTAGGGATGCAGTGATCATGAAGGATGCTATAAGGGAGTTCCATAGAGTGCTCAAGGATAATGGAAGGCTAATCATAGTTGATATAGGCAAGCCAGACAACCCATTCGTTAGGCTTGGGGTAACTCTCTACATTAGGTTCATACTTGCCATCCTAGCCTTCTTTGCTGCTGGCAGGTTAGGGCTGAAGTTTGCTGCAATATACGATACGTACAAGAGGTTACCAAAGAACTCAGAGATGATTGCTATGCTTAGAGAGAGGTTTGGTAGCATAAGGTTTGTATCCAGGATGCTTGGTGCTGCTATCATATTCATAGCATCAAAGCATTAAAGCAGTAACAATTGTCAGTAAGGGAGTAGTAATATATGCAATCCTCCAACAATATACATGGATTGTGATAGAGGCAATGCTAAGAGTAAGAAGGAAAGAAAAGAAGGGAGGGAGGAAGGGAGGGAGGAAGGGAGGGAGGGGAAGGATAGCATGATGATGCTCTTCCTCCTCTACATCTGTGCACTCTCCATGGGTATAGCGTATGGTGCCCATGTACCATTGGTTCCAGTATTTGCAAGAGAAGTTCTCAATGCAACGTATACAGAAGTTGGTATGGTAGGTATGGCAAACTACATCCCTTATGCATTCTTCCCATTCATAGTTGGGTTGCTGCTGGATAGGCTTAACAAAGGAGTGGTACTCTTATCAGGTGTTAGCATGGCTCTAGCATCCATAGCAATGTTAAGCCTAGCAAGGAGCATGCTTGACCTTGCACTGATAAGAGCGTTCTCTGGCATAGCACATGCATTCTTCTGGCCATCTGCAGAGGCTATGATAAGCATGAGTACAAGGATTGATGAGTATAGCAACAACCTTGATAGAGATAACAGCAGCAGTTCTAGCAATAATGATAGGGATAAGAGTAGTAACAGTAGTAGCAGCAGTAATAGTAGCAGTAATAGCAATAGTAATAGCAAAAGTAATAGTAATAGTGGTAGTGGTAGTTTAGGCGGTGTAAGATCAATATCCAGATTCACCATGGCATGGGTCTTTGGTTACATGGTAGGCCCACTCATAGGCTCATCCCTATTCCCTCTAGGATACCTTCAACTATTCATATACTCTTCAACCATGATCATTCCAGCATTGGTATGCTCCATCATCATAATCATCCTACTATCAAAGCATAAAGGTTACCCATCCTATGGCATAAAGGGAGAGGAGGATAGAGGGAGTAGGAGAAGTAACAGCAACGGTAGGGTAGTAGATCTAACCTTGATTAGCATGCTTAAAGGCAAGATCATGCTTATAGCAATGATAATGTACTACAGTGCATCATTTGCAATACTACTCTCAATAGTGCCAAGTTACATGAAGGATAATGGTGTTGATGAGCAACTTATAGGTATGCTCTTCTTCATATTTGGGATAGCAAGGATGTTAACACTGCTATCAATACAACTCTTTGCAAGGTATGAGCATATAAGCATACTCATTGCAAGTGGTGCAATAGCATCATCCATGCTTATGATGTATACTGCACCAACATCATCATCCTTTGGTATAGCACTGCTAGCATTAGGCTTTGCATTCAGCATCTACTTCCCTATAACACTTACCATGCTTACCCGTTACGTGCCTAGCAAGATGATAGGTAGCATGGTAGGATTGTACGAGACTATATTTGGGATAGGATGGGCGTTAGGTCCTATAACCTCTGGCATAGTTGCTGATGCATTCAGCATAGATGCTCCTTACCTTGCTATGTTCTTGATTGGTGTTGTTATGATACCCATCTATACCATGCTTCGCTTAAAGGATGGAACCATTACAAAACAGACATAATGATAATAATAGCGCTGCAAGTTGTCTTTAATAATAATCACTATCGCTATCACTACCCATCCATCTCTCCTTCATGTACCTGAACCTTATCTCCCTATTGCTCAATTGCCTCCTAGTACCTAATGCTACACCTCCAACGATGCCTGCTTGGTAGAGGGCATAGAGGAGTACCTCGAACTCAGATGGCTTGTAGTCTGAGAAGAGTAGTGCAGATGTTATGAAGGCCATGACTATGCTTATGATGAGCAGGAAGGATCTCCTGTAATCTCTGATCCTCAACATACTAAGCAATGCAAATACCATTATGCTTATAGAGAATGTTAGCAGTGTGGTAGGGTTGCTTATATCTAGTATCTTGCTCACCATTGCTAAACCATCGCCACCATTCAGTAGTGGAGGGGTATGGATCTTCTTTGGGCTTACAAACCTGAGCACGTTAGCAATTGCATTTGCAGCAAAGAGTATGAAGAGTGCTATGGATGCTACTCTAGTATGGAATGTCAGCCTTGGGAACCTCTCAACTATTGCTTCCCCTATTATAACACCTTGAGTAGTGCCTATGCCTATAACTATCGTATATGTAAGTGGTGCTAGAGCCTCTGCTACCCTTAACACCATAGAGGTATCGAAGTACTGAAGGAATGGTGTGTATATGATCCCTAGCAGAGGTATGAGCATAGATGCAGAACTGCTAATCACGATATATATGGTGAAGAGCACTAACCCTAACATGACTGTCATAGAAGTTTAACCATTGCTACTACTATATTCATAGTCCATAACGCCTCTTCCTACTCTGGTAGATCCTTATGGCTCTGAGCAGATCTATCCTCCTGAACTCTGGCCATAACACATCTAGAAATACAAGTTCACTGTACGCTGACTGCCAGAGTAGGAAACCACTCAGTCTAACCTCGCCAGATGTCCTTATTATGAGATCTGGCTCTTGCTTTGGTAAATCGCTAGTGAAGAGATTATCCTCTATAACCTTCTCATCTATAGCATCTGGCTCTATCTCTCCCCTCTTAACCCTCTCTGCTATCCTCCTTATACTCTCAACTATCTCTCCTCTCCCTCCATATGCTATTGCTAGCGTTATATAGTATCCATCATGCTCTCTTGTAGCCTCCTCAAGCCTGTGTATCTTAGCCTTTATACCCTCAGGTAACCTCTCAACCTTGCCTATGGCCTTTATCCTCATCCTCTTCTCATAAACCCTTGGATCATGGTAAAGGTCATCCAACCTTGACTCAAGTACCTTGAAGAGCGATTCAAGATCCTCCTTGCTCCTCCTTAGATTCTCTGTTGAGAGTACGTAGAGGGTTATCTGCCTTATTCCAAGGTCCATGCACCACTCAACGGCCTTGTACACCTTATCTGCACCAACAGCATAACCACCAAACTTATCAAGCATGAGTGATTCTGACCATCTCCTATTCCCATCCATTATTATCCCTATGTGAGTTGGTATCCTTTTAGGGTCTAACTGCTTCTCCAGATACCATTCATACACTTTATATGCTCCAGCAAGGTTGAGCAGATGCCTTATCACACTTACTAATATACGCATAGCATCCTCTCCTACTACACACATTTATTTATAGAATTGTAAAGAGCAGCATTATCATACAATGAAAGGATAAATATGATGATGGTATGTGGTTAACATGCCTATATGATGAGGATAGAAAACTGTGAATTCGATGATAGATTGCTATACGACATTGAGAACCTTGTATGGCTCAAGGTAGAATATCCTCCTTCTTCTTCAATCCCCTCATCCCAATGGGAAGGTAGAGAAGAAGGGTATAGTATAACTGGAAGGAAGACACTTGTAAAGATTGGGATAACAAGCATCCTTGCATACATCGCTGGTAGACTTACAGGTGTAAAGATAAGACCTGAAGGTACTGAGGTTGAGAAAGGTAAGAGCATAGCAAGTATCGAGAGCCTAAGATACTTTGGTGTAGTAAGATCTCCTGTTAGAGGTAGGATAGTTGAGATAAACAAGTTGGCAGCAGGTAAGCCAAAGATAGTGAATGATGATCCATATGGAGATGGATGGATAGCAGTGCTAGAGGTTAGTGATGCTAAAGACCTTGACCCACTTGAGCCATTGGAGAAGTGCAAGCATAGACTTGCTGAGAAGATAAGAGAGATGCATGTAAGGTGCTTCTCTGCATTCCCTGACCATGAGATGGTGGAGATAGGGGTTGAGTGTGCTGCAGTGATACCAAAGCTGGATGAACTAATAGCAAGGATAGAGAAGGGGGAGGTTGTGCATATAGTATCTGATGATCCTACAGCAGATATAGAGATTGTGAGATGGAGTGAGGAGAGAGGACATGAACTCCTTGAGATAAGGAGGGAAGAGCAGTTGATACATATGCTGGTAAGGAAGTCTGATGGTATAAGGTTTATTAGGGTAGGATAAGGTAGAATAGGGCAAGATTAGGCTAGTAATGGCAATGGTTTAAATATGCTTTTAGAGTATCGCTCCTATGACCATGATAGAGTACATAAAGTCTAGGAGTCTGCCATTACCATTTGTATACAACAGGTTAGCATTGGAGTGGATGGGGATGGTTAGCAGTATGCTCAAGATATCAGATACATACTCTAGCATCTTCTATAAAGCGTTGATGATGCTACTGCAGGAGGATGGTGTGAGTAGCAAAGAGAATCCATACATGAGGATGCTTAACATCATGGACGCTATGCTTGATGAGGAGTTGAAGTCAGAGAGGTTTGCACATCTGCTAACTGACTACCTTGACTCATGGCTAAGCATACATGCTATGCTTAAGATGATCTATCCTGTGAAGCATTACGATATCATACTTGAGGATATCCTTGCAGAGCAGTTCAGATCATACACAAGGATGCTCTCATTCATACTATCAACTCATGATCTCCCTATAGATGCAAGTGGTTATGATGTTGTGTACAGTAAGGGCAAGGTTAGGCTTCTACACTACAGAGGAGGCAAAGGGTACCCTATACTCATAGTCTATGCAATGATAAACAGGTATCATATAATGGATGTGAGCAAGGATAAGAGCGTGGTAAGGAGGCTCATCGAAGGGGGTTTGGATGTGTACATGTTAGACTGGGGGCATATGGGCTATGAGGATGAGCATCTCTCCCTTGAGGATTATATACGTATGCTTGATGAGGCTGTGGATAAGGTTAGAGAAGTGAGCAGTAAGGATAGGATATCGATGCTTGGCTACTGCTGGGGTGGTATAGTATCGCTCATCTATGCCTCACTCTACAAGCAGAAACTGAATAGCCTAATAGTCATGGCAGCACCAGTTGACTTCGATAAGGATGATGGTATACTTGCTGTATGGGCAAAGGCTATAGATGCTAGGAGGCTTGTTGAAGAGTATGGACATATGAATGGCCAAGCACTTGATATAGCATTCCTACTTCGCAATCCTGTAAGATATACGGTGATGAAGTATCTCAACCTATGGAAGAGGATAAACGATAGAGCATTCGTAGAGACGTTCTATGCAGTTGAGAGATGGCTCTACAACACACCAACTGTACCAGGGAGGTTCTATGAGCAGATAATAGAGGATCTATACAAGGGCAATATGCTAGTAAGAGGGTTGCTGAAGGTTGATGGTAAGAGGGTTGATCTTAAGAGCATCGATATCCCACTCCTTACAATAGTTGCTGAGAACGATGATCTAACAGCACCTGCATCAACACTTGCAGTTAACGACCATGTCTCAAGTAAGGAGAAGAGGGTTATGAGCATACCTGGAGGGCATGTTGGTCTATGCATAAGTAGCATTGCACATAAGCAACTCTGGCCTAACGTTGCAAGATGGGTTATTGAGAAGGCTAGGGAGCCTAGTATAGAAGAGGCGAACTGGAGAAGGAGTGTAGGAGGGGGTAAGGAGAATCAGGGCTAGTAAAGCAGGTGGTTGTTAGATGGCTAGCGATCTCTCAGCCTTCTTTAGCCCAAGGAGCATAGCCGTGATAGGGGCTAGCGATGAGGAAGGTACTGTAGGCTGGAGGCTCATGAAGAATCTAATGGAGTATAAGGGTAATGTGTACCCAGTGAATATAAGGAAGGATGAGGTGCTAGGTGTAAAGGCTTACAGGAGTGTAGAGGATATACCAGAGAGTGTTGATCTTGCAGTTATAGCAACACCAGCACAAACAGTGCCAGGTATAGTTGAGCAGTGTGGTAGAGCAGGAGTTAAGAACCTCATCATAATCTCTGCAGGGTTCAGGGAGGTTGGTGAAGAAGGTAGGGCATTGGAGGCAAAGATGATGGAGGCTAGGGATAGGTATGCTCTAAACATAATAGGACCGAACTGCCTTGGAATAATAAGGCCTAGCAGTAACCTTAACGCAACATTCCTAAGCAGGATGCCAAAGCCAGGGAACGTTGCCCTCATCTCCCAGAGTGGTGCTCTTGGTTCAGCGATAGTAGACTGGGCTGTGAATGAGAGTATAGGGTTTAGTGCATTCATCTCAGTAGGCTCAATGCTAGATGTTGACTTTGGAGACCTCATAGAGTATCTAGGCAAGGATCCAGAGACGAAGAGCATCCTCCTCTACATTGAGGGGATAAGTGATGCAAAGAGGTTCATGAGTGCTGCAAGGCACTTCTCCAGGACGAAGCCTATAATAGTTGTCAAGGCAGGCAAGTTTGCAGAGAGCGCTAGAGCAGTACAATCACATACAGGCTCCCTTGCTGGTGAGGATGTTGTTTACGATGCAGCATTCAAGAGGGCTGGGGTAATAAGGGTTGATGAGATATCTGAGCTGTTCAACTGTGCTGAGGCATTGGCAAAGCAGCCATTGCCTAATGGGCCAAGACTAGCAATAATAACAAATGCTGGAGGACCAGCGATAATGGCTACAGATGCACTCCTAGCAAGTGGAGGGAGGTTGGCAGAGTTGGACCCTAACACTATAGAAGAACTCAACAGAGTACTCCCAAAGCATTGGAGTAAGGGTAACCCTATAGATCTGATAGGGGATGCAGATGCATCAAGGTATAGAAGAGCATTAGAACTATGCTTGAAGGATAGCAACGTTGATGGCATCCTTGTAGTATACACACCAGCCATGATAGACTCTGTAGAGATAGCAAGGACTGTTGTTGATGTATGCAAGGATAGCATTAACAGTAGTAGCAGTAGCAGCAGTAGTAGCAAGCCAGTACTCACATCCTTCATGTTCCAGCATGAAGCAAACAGGATACTCAACGAGAATGGCATCCCTACATACGATACTCCAGAGCAGGCTGTTAAGACGTTCATCTACATGTACCAGTACAAGCATAGGCTTGAGATGCTCTATCAGACACCTGAAGCACTAATAGACTTCATGCCACCAAAGAGACCACTTCTAACTATGATAAACAATGCTGTAGCAGAGAAGAGGAGAATACTGGATGAGGTTGAGTCTAAGGAGTTCATCTCATACTACAACATACCCGTTGTAAGGACTTTAATTGCAAGGAGTGAGGATGAGGCAGTAGCACTAGCATCAAGCATAGGCTACCCTGTAGTACTCAAGATATACTCCAAGGATATAACACATAAGAGCGATGTGGGAGGGGTAATGCTCAACCTTAACGATGAGCATGAGGTTAGGGAAGCATACAATAGGATGATGCAGAATGTGAAGGCTAAGATGCCAGATGCTAGGATAGATGGCGTTACAGTCCAACCTATGGTAAGGATGAAGGGCGTAGAGGTTATACTTGGGGCAAGGCATGATCCAATATTTGGGCCAGTGATACTCTTCGGCATGGGTGGTGTAGGTGTTGAACTCTTCAAGGACTTTGCTGTAGGGCTACCTCCACTAAACCAAGTCCTTGCAAGGATGCTCATGGAGGAGACTAGGGTGCATAGACTACTCAAGGGCTACAGGGATATACCAGCAGCAGATATGAGGGCATTGGAGCAGTTGCTTGTATCATTCTCCCAGATGCTCATAGATTTCCCAGAGATAGAGGAGGTTGATATAAACCCGTTGCTTGTTCATGGTAAGAGCATCATCGCTCTAGATGCAAGGATAGTAGTTGATGAGGCAAGGGCAAGTGCAAGAGCCAAGGCAAAGGCAGGCAAGGATCACGACCCTTATAGGCATCTTATCATAAGCCCTTATCCAAAGAGGTATGAGAGGTTATGGACGCTCAAGGATGGTAGGATAGTACTCCTTAGGCCCATAAAGCCTGAGGATGAGCCTCTCTGGCTCGATATGTTCAGG
>BEHG01000014.1 GCA_002898655.1 archaeon HR04 | reverse complement strand
GTTGCAATAGCCAACTCGATGAAAAGAGGATAGAAAGTATGTTCAATGTGCCAATATCTCCATCTTCTTGTCTCTCTCCTCTATGAACCAGCGCCTTAGAGACTCGTCTATTGCATGAACCTCCCTCTTTATTATTGGTGTTGTAATATTCTCTTCAAAGTTAAGGTATACTACACATCCTACATTCACAGGATGCTCTAACATACTCTCTAATGCTATAGCATAACCAGTCGTTGCAAGTTTATGATATTCGCTTCTCTTCCCTGTCTTCAACTCAAACACAACCATGAAATGTCCTAGAGCATCAACCCTTAACCTCTCACTCAATCCTATCCTCTTCCCATCAATCTCATACTCTAGTGTGAATGGTAGTGCCTTCTGTATTATAACATCTTTGTTGAATATACCACCTGCAAGAGTTCTATCTACAGATGCTGCTATCTGTAATGATTCGTACATCCATAGTCTGTTAAGATATTGCTTCATCTCAACATCAGCAGTCAGCTCACCTATCTTCCCTTCTCTGATGATGCTAAGATATGAGTAAAGGTTGTTGCCAGAGAGCAGCCCATATCTGTATATAAAGGCCTTACTCTCTTCTACAATGATACTTAGCAATCTATGCAGATGGGAGCCTAAAAGCATCTCTCTGCTAGGACTTGTCCTTGAGTGTCTCACATACTCTTCATATTCAGCCCTAGATGAGAATGTAGTTTCACTAGCAATTATGTAGAGCGGTAACGTTATATTGTAAGGTGGCCTTAATGGTCCATCAAGATAGTTCCAGCCTCTAAACTCATAATCAACATCAACCTCTCTACTAATCCTCTCTATACTCTTCCTTTCCTCTTCATTTATGAAGTATACCATAGAAGCTATTAATAGCCTCTGATATATTACGATATATATAGATAAGCGGAGATGACCATAATGCACTCGTTAATAGCAACAGTTGGAGAGACACCTGCAGTAGTCACTGAGTGCATAGATGAACTTGCAAAGGAGGGTATAGGGATAAGCAAGGTTATCATGCTATATACAAAGCATACACTACCGCACTACATAGCACTAAAGATAGATTTCAAGCAAGGAGCATACAATGGAAGGATGGCATTCGATGGTATAGAGTTACCATTTGATGATATCCACAATAGCAGGGAGAGCATAATATTCAGAACTATGATCTATAAGGCTATAAGAAGGGAGCAGAGTAATTCTGAAGTACATCTACTTATCTCTGGAGGTAGAAAGAGTATGGTTGTAGATGCAACTCTAGCAGCACTAGCTGCAAGGCTAGACCATGTATACCATGTAATACTTCCTATTGGGCAAGGTGTGCTTGATAGTAAATTCATCCTTGCATCGTATAACATGCTCAACTATATAGAAAAAGATGCGCCAAAAGAGCTTGTTGATAAGATAGTTGAGATATGCCATCCAATGCTAAAGGGAAGAGGGTTGATAAAGATACCCTTACCAAGACTTGATGATGATGCTATAAACTCAATAGTGAAGGGGATGTTGCTCTGATCTCCCATTGCATCTCAAATCCATTATTTATTAACACTTGGAAATGAAGACGCTTGTGCATGACTGGCGAGGCGTTTTACTACATTTTAATACATTAATAAGGATCAAGTTATGCACTAGAGCATTCTTCAATAATTTGCGTAGGTAGAGCAACATGTATAGATTAAGGTACAATTCATCATCACTTATAACCATCTTACGTTTCCTTCTATCCACGCTAAATATGGAACCTGGCTCTATGCAAGCATACAACCTCCTCATCTTCTTATAAAGATCTATATCATACATGATCTCATGAGTCATTGTAATTGGTAATTACGCAAAGATATTATAAAATAAAGTCTTTAATAATTATCTTCAAGCATAACTACATAAATGATAATGCTAGTTGACCAAATCCAAATACAGTCATCTTCCCGATACCAATGAATCTTACAAACATAAGCAGTTCAATAATTCTAGCAATATAATCATCTCTATTTATAAAGCTGAATTCAATAAGGCCTCTACAGAATCCTCTTTTATCCTTAACCTTTATATCTACCTCCTCGAAGGCGCTTCTATGTATCTTTGTGCTGCTGTCTACAAACTCCATCATGCTCTTGACATCCTCGGGTGTATAGTAAAGCCTTCTACTACCATAAAAGTACTCCAACAACGATCTCCTCCTAGCAGCATACGCAACTATATCAGATAACTTCACCTTATTCTCTTTCACTACATTGATGCCATTACGAAGTAATAGCATAGGTGTGACTGTAGTTATAATTAGTCTATGACCTCTATTGCTTACAATCATGCTATACTTAAGGGCAGCATCTTTGATATCCTTATCAGATACAGCCAACCTTATATCAGAAGCTCTAAACGCCCCTGTACCTTTATCATATATAATGGATGTAAACCCTCCTATCTCGTTTATACACTCTATCTTCTCCACACTATCTATATGTATATTATATAGATTTCTACCCTCTAATCTTGTTAGCGCATTTACCAATTGCTCCTCATAATATATAGCGTTACCTAGTATACGTAACCCAAATCTTATTGTGTTACTATCTATAACGGAGATAGGAGTTATTATATATGGTTTTGGGATCTCATGGAGTTTCCTTAGCATTATACCCCTGAATCTCCCTCTCTTTGGCTTGAAGACATAATAGTAAAGCTCTCTACTAACATCCATTATAGAGTAGCCTAAAGCCCCTCTTATGGCTATCTGAGCAGAAGATACTAACTTATCATCTATGCTACCACTAATCTTAGCAATCACATCATATTGTTTTATGTACATATCATCTGATCCATCGATCTATTAATCAGAGTTTATCCTGCAACTCTATTCTTGCCCAACCAAGAGGCATGATTTTGCTTCCTTTAACAACTATCACCTTCCTCGATATTGGATCCTTTATATTTAATTTAGAGAACAAGGCCTTGTATCTAGTTGAAAATTCCTTGTTACCATAAAGCAGTAATCCTATTGTAGTTGAAAAGTATCCTTCACCATATCCCAACCTTATTATTGTTGAGCCATTATTGAGAGCATCATCTAAACCTGTGTAGAATTTAATTAGTTGATCATATATATTACTGATAGATGCATCCTGAGTTTTACTCTTCAGTTCATTGAGCTTAGTCTTTTCATGAATAACTATATCTCTAGAGAATTCTCTACATGCATTAACTAGAAGATTCTTATCAACGTTATAGGTATCTGGTATGATCCTTATCCCTGTATTGCCATACAATTGTGTCGATGGATCGATATATTCTCCTAAAAGTATTACTCGTCTTAATCTAGGTGTAAGTAGCAGTATCTCGCCTAGAGAGAGGTTTGTATCTCTCTGTGATGGATAAAGATCACTTATTATTAATGATCTTAGCAAATCATAATGCATATCTTTGCCATTTCTTAATACCTCCTTCTCAAGATTACTTGCTGCAGTCTTTTTAACATTACTCTTGTTAGAGAGATTATGTAATGCCTTAGAGAGATTATGTAATGCCTTCTCCAATATTTGAGGATTATTTTTGCATTTATAGTAGAGTATTGCTGTCCTTATAGAGCCCTTAACCTCACTCCCTGGTATATATGACTTATAATCTACTAGTTTTATCATTGGATTTATTTTATTTACGTTTGTGGACCCTCCTAGAGCGCTCAACTTTAGGCTACCACTCAACTTATACCTTGCTACTCCTTCAACATCTGTAATATTTAATGTTGAGAGAATAGTCTGTATATAACGTGGGTTATCGAATATGTTAATCATATTCATATTCTTTGCCAATTCTATCAACCTGCTAATATCTATAATGTATACACTCCCATTCCTCTCAACAGCATCAAACCTTTTATCCAATGTTTCTCCACTCCATATATGAATAGGACTATATGCTTCCAGAATAAGCCTGTACTTCTTTATCTGATATTTCTTCGTCTGGGACTCACTCATATCTATATCATCCCTACACTATAACAGAGACCGTAGTGGTATATAGGCATCTTATCATCATTAACGTTCGTAACACTGCCATATATGGCATATGGTTGGAGCGGCAAGACAGAACCCTCCTCAAAGCACCTCACCCTCTTCTTCCTTATAGAGCCTACTCTAGGGTCAGTCCATCCTCCCCTGGTTATTAGAGAATATGCTACCTTATCAATAGGAGCATTACTTACAAGCCTCGAGACCTCCTCCCTAGTTGGATGGTAGAGCGAGAGTGATATTATGCGGTTTGGTGCTTCTGGCTCATCAATATTAACAGTTCTGAACTCTATAGATGCCTTGCCTAAACCTATACTCCTCTCCCCACCAAACCCATTATCTGCTAGTAACCTAAGTGAGGCTCGTAGCCTATCCATATACTTATCATTTATGCTGTATGAGAACCAATACGCACCATTCTCTATCAAGGTATAGCCACATCTGTATATATCTGAGGAGTAACTTATTCTATCGAGCCTATTCCTGTACTCTATAGATGTCTTTATTATAGGTACCTTCTCTTTCTCCTTATGTATAAACCCTTTCTCAACATGGTATTCTGATACACGCTCATTTATGATATCCTCGAATAGATCTTTACTGATGAATCTTGCACTCTTTATCTTTTTGTAGTCAGTCTTACTCTCATCATTACCTTTTAGCATCTTAGTAGATAAATGCAGTGGTTTAGGAAAGTAGAATACGTCATCTGAGAGAGGGAAGGCTGAGGAGATTAATAGTATCTTATGGTTAATAATATCTTTTAATAAATCTTTGAGTTCAACTTCTCCATATAACTCTCTATATGCCCAGCATAATCCATTAAAGATGGTATCTGAATGTATTATGAGATCTGTAGACTCTAAGGATGAGCCTGAGCCTAGATGAAGTCTTAAGCCTAGATGAGGTTCTTCAGTTTTGATTATACATATGTTATACTCTCTCATTTGTTGACCATTAAAGGATCAATTTGTTACTAATCTCTCTAGAGTTAAGCTGCTCTAGTATAGAACTCACATCATCAGACTTTATTGCCTCACTTATCTCCTTACTTTGGCTAGTCTCATAATATGAACGTTTCTTTACCTTTATGGATATACTGGTGAACTTTACCCGCCCAGATCCTCTACTCCCATAACCACCAAGATACTCATCCTCAATTAGCTTTAATCCAGTGAAGATATATTTTAATGCTTCAACTATCTTGTTGTTATTAACATCATAAATATTATAGATCATTGTAAATTCAAACTTTGAGCCTGCGGGAACCCTCTCTATCTGCCTTGGGTTTGCAGCAGATGTTATCCTATCTAATTGGTTCTCCCATTTTATCTCTATATAATCCTCTAATTTCTCCCATAATTCTTTAGTCTCATCTGTTGGGAATGCATCATATACATATAGAGCAGTGGGCATATTACCGTTTGCACTGGCAGCTCTCCCAAATATCATACAATGGATACAATTGTTATCATCACATTCGTGCATTCTTATAGGTGGAGAACCCTTCTTTACCTCTTTTAAAGGCAATGAGTAGAACAACTCTAACTTGCTCCTCATTGCACCCTTTAAAGCTCTCCCAAATATCATACAATGGATACAATTGTTATCATCACATTCGTGCATTCTTATAGGTGGAGAACCCTTCTTTACCTCTTTTAAAGGCAATGAGTAGAACAACTCTAACTTGCTCCTCATTGCACCCTTTAAAGCTCTCCCAAATATCATACAATGGATACAATTGTTATCATCACATTCGTGCATTCTTATAGGTGGAGAACCCTTCTTTACCTCTTTTAAAGGCAATGAGTAGAACAACTCTAACTTGCTCCTCATTGCACCCTTTAATGATGATCCTGGTATATATGGAAAGGTAGTTAAGGGGTCTCTTATAACAGGATTATCTATACCGCCTATCTCAACCTTCTCCTTTGCACCGCCTATATGTAATCCAGTTATACACTCTATAACTCCCCTTATCTCTATCTTCCCAAGTAGCTTTAACTGTTGAACAGGTTGGTTGGATGTGCTCATCTTAAATCATCCTCATTCCATCCTTCATAATACTGTTTTTTATATTGTCTGTTAGATCGTGTCTTTTCATAATATTCATAATAGGCCAGAATTGACTCCATTAATCTATAGAATTTTTCAAAATCTTCCTCATTGTTTACCTTATCTACTAGGTTACGTAATTGATCACATAAATCCTTTGCCTTAGGATTCTTTGCTGCAGTGTATGCAAGCAATGGTTTTATTAGCCGTAATCTATCTTTATCAAACTTTTGCTTATGGAAGAGTATAATATTATGCTTATGGAAGAGTATAATATTATGTATCTTTCTGAGCTGAGTAACAGTTAACTCTTTATTATACATTTCCATACCAAGCTTCTCCCCATACTTATCTATATCATCATACGTTAGATCACTCATATTCTTTATACTTTTCAACCTCTCTCGCAGATCTTGCATGTTCTGTTGCATACATTACACCCCACTTCTTGTAGCCAACTCTACCAACTTCAAAGGTAGTCCTAAGTAATTTATAAAGCTTCCTATTCCTTTCTTATCTATATATTCTATAATTGATTGTTTAGAATCCTCATTATTAGTAGAAGCAACCGCTTTTCCTACAATATATTTCAGCCTATATCTGAGCACACCAAGTGACTCGTCATTGGTCTTTGAGGTCATCCATACATGGAGCATGTTGGTTATGAATGAGCGTGAGAGCTTACCCTCCTCAACCAGCTCTTTTAACTTTGAGTAAATATCTAATAAATCATTGTATATATCCCACTTTACTACATAACCAAATACGTTTATCTTATTCTTCTCATTGTAGTGTTTATCGGCGTTGTGTTTAGCCTTCTCAAGCATCTGCCTTGAAACCTCGGCAAATACATGTATAGGTAACCTTGGATCTGTGAACAGTAATCCTGCAGATATTGTTAGAGCAGGATTGTCATATCCTGCAGTATAATAGGTGAACTTCTCTCTTATCTCTTTAGCAAGATCAACTGTTTTATCCCATGGCGCTATTATAAAAAGATCATCGCCCCCTGAGTATATAGTGTATACATCAGGATATTTCTTGCATATAGTTGAGATATAGCCATCGAAGAATAGGCTTAGCAGGGTACTCTTAGTACTATATTCAGAGAGGGTAGTTGTGTTAATGAAGAATCTTCCAAGGTTGTCTACATCCATCCTTATAACTCCAACTAATTTGTCGCCTCTACTCTCATATGCAATCTCATCAAATGTCTTGATATCATTATTCTTGAGTGGTGTAACATTCGCTATAAGTTTGTAACCTAATACACAATCAATAGGCTTAGGATTAGTGTTAGAGTTGTGATCTTGGTTAGTGTTAACCTCTCTTACAGCATTTATCATCTTATCTATAGCATCTAGCCTATTGATGCTATATATTGTTAAGCGATCATCTTCAGATATACTGCGTAGTACAGCCTTTAATGCATTATCATCTTTTATAAGTACATAGCATAATCCAAGTCTATCTAAGTATAGACCTCTAGAATAGAATCTTTCATCATCCCATTCATACAATCTATTTCTATTTGTAGATGTACTTATCTCTACAATATAGGAGGCTGATGCAAGTGGTTTAGCTATGCCTTCTATTGCCTTGCATATAGTGCACTTTACTACTCCTTCCTCATCCTCATCTTCGTCAGTCTCAGAGTCACAGACATGGCATACTTTGCTTCTCCTCTCTAATGGTCCAAACAGCTTCTCATAATCAATGCTAATGTTGGTGAAGAATGGCTTGCGCTTCTTTTCTTCTATAATCTCACCTATCCTTTTAGCAGGTGTAAACTCTACTCTATCTGTCCTATCGAGTTCGTTATCTTCCAACTCTGTATGCGCAATTGTTATATATAATCTACCGTCGAACCTGCTCAGAAGGAACTTCATTATATCCTTCTCTATCTCTTCTATCTGCCAGCATTGTGTTAAGGGAGCAAGTATCTCAAAGTTACCACCGGCAGAGAATATTATATTTGCAGAGCTCAGCTGTAGTCTATTAACTATATATTTTGCTATTGCATCAGAGACCATATTTAAGAAGAAGGATCTTGCCCTTAATGCCTTTGCAGCGCCCTTTGGGGCTATTGTATATATGAATCTCTGTATTCCTCCAATATCACCATATATAAGCATAAGTTTCTTCTTATGCTCAAGTCTATTAACATCAAGGTTATTATCTATAAAGCAGTAATCGTAAAGGGATAATGCTATTGCCATAGTTAGTCTAAGATGCTCATATAAGGATATGGTTGGTACACTCTCATAGGCTGGTGCTGATGGGATGAATAGAAGATGTTTCTTCATTATATACAAGAGTGACTCTATGTATGTGTATGGCATAGTAATCGATTCTAATAGTTTGACATCATGAACGAATCCATCCCATGCAGATTTGTACTCATCAACACTTGACGCATAATCGGCTTTTGGCTGTGGTATAGGATCTAGCGTTATTGGTTGTATCAGGTAATAGTATTTTGGATTGAATACACTTGAGAGCCTCCTTTGTACATCATAGTAGGTTGTGTCTTTACCATCTTCTTGAGTATCCTCATAAACTCGAAGCCTTTCACTAGCAGAGAGGGCATCAGCTTTCATCACAATCTTTGTTAATATATCATCACTTTTATTATTATGATGATCGCTTATGATTCTGCTTACCCTCTCTTTTATATTGCTGCCAAAGTTAGGAAGATATGTGTTTGCAAACTCGCTGCCTAGTATTTGATGTCTCTTCATTTTACTCATGCTCCTCTGTTCGAACTTACCTATATCATGAAGTAGTGCTGCTAAAGCAACAACTATCCTATCCTCATCCTTCATTGACAGAGTATATATAGATATTTATATATAAGCCTTCTTGTAGGAGTATTAAGATAAATATTAAGATAGTGCTTAGAAGCGCTGTTAAGGCTACAATTCCTTCTATCCAAATAGCAGTACAACAAAAGCAACCAATCATGTAACAAAGCATCTTATAAAATCGTCTAGATGTGGTCTGCCTAATACAGTAATAGACCAAAGATAGATGATTTATTATAAAGTAGCGTTTGGTAACAATAAATAACAAATACTCTAGCTACTCTTTAGAGCATCTGCTCTCTTGGTATTAAGATGCTTTGAAACCATTATAGATACCATTATCCCTATGCATATCATGACTATCATACCTGAAGTAGCAACGTTCAGGTAATAAGATGTGATTATCCCTGAGATTACAGATGCTAATGATATGCTGAGTGATATCAGCATGGTTGCCTTGAATCCTCTACCTAGCATCATTGCTGCTATGTTTGGAAGAACTATTAGCGATGATACAAGGAGTATGCCAACCAAGCGCATAGCAACTATAACCATTATGCTAGCCATGATCATGAAGATGTAGTTGAGAAGCATAGTGTTTAGCCCGCTTATCTTTGCTTGCCTCTCATCCAATGCCATATAGAAGAGTTTATCTTTAAGTGCTAGCACAGATGCTACTATAGCAAGGGATGCTATAACTGCTGTAAGTGCATCCTCATTGCTTATCAGTGTTATGCTACCAAAGAGGTATGAGAAGAGATCAACCTTGAAACCTCCAGATGCGCTTATGAGAAGTACTGCAAATGCAACACCAAATATGAGCAGTACTGCTATTAAAGCATCGCCCTGTATCCTATGCCTTAATCTTGTTATCCCCAGGGATGCTGTTACAGATGTTAGCAAGGCAGTCCAGAGCGGGTATATATTAAGGAACAGACCTATAGCAACACCAGATAATGCTACATGTGATAGGGCATCGCCAAATAACGAGTAGCGCTTCAGCACAAGGAATAGCCCAAGCATAGAGCATGCAGCTCCAATAGCAATACCTGTTATGAGTGCCTTCTGCATGAATGTATATGCGAGTATATCTAACATAACAGATCCTTCTCCTACAACTAATAGCCAGTACTTCTACTGCTGTTATTACTGCTGCTACTTCTACTGCTGCTACTACTGATACTACTATCCACATGTCCAGCAGTACTAATCTCTTTATGCTCTCGCATATGCATATGCATGGCATGCTCACTGTACAATCTAAGAAGATCACTTGCCATACACTCAGCCTTGCTACCATGGAAGAAGATCCTCCTATCTATACATGCTATATGCTTTGCAAGCTTCATGAGTAGCATAAGATCATGTGCAGCAAGTATTATAGTTACACCCATCTCCTCATTTAGAGTGTTGAGTATGTTGAGTAACCTTGTCTGTGCATCCTGGTCTAGGGCAGTGAATGGCTCATCCAGTATAAGCATGAGAGGCCTGCTAACAAGTATCTTTGCTATAAGTGCTCTCTGGAGTTCGCCTCCAGATAGCATGCCTATCCTCTTCCCCCTTGCATGTTCAAGCCCAACCATCCTCAATACCTCATCTATCCTCTCCCTGTTGCTAAGCCTTGGATTGTAACTCCATCTATATCCATTCCTCTCTAAGAGATGAGCATTCTTCTGCATATATCTTACAGATATCAAGCCTGTATAGATGAGATCTTCTACAGTTGCAGGAAAGTTATGATCAACACTGAACCTTTGTGGGAGGTAGCCGATGAATGGTAGTACATGCCTTCTTGCATTGTTAGAGTAGCCGAATATGCTTACATTACCCTCATGCTCCTGGAGCATTAGTATTGAGTTGAATAAAGTTGTCTTCCCTGCTCCATTGGGGCCTAGGATACCAAATATATCACCATGCTCAACATCCATGCTCACATTCTCAAGTATGCTTGTGCTACCATATCTCACATTTAGATCCCTAACCTTCAGTATTGCCATATCCTTCATCTACATCCTAATCCTAGCCTTAGGTTCTCTAGGTTCTCCTCCATCTTTGCTATGTATGTCTTGCCCTCCTCCAGATCCTCCTCATCAAGAACCTCTATTGGACTCAATGTAAGCACTCTAGCATTCATCTCCTCTGCCAATGCTCTAACCAATCTATCATCCATACCCTCCTCAGCATAAACAACATCAATGCCATACCTCTTTGCCATATCTACTATCTCCCTTATCTTGCCTGCTGGGATATCATGCTCAGGCTCAATACCAGCAATGGTTATCTGCTTTAACCCATACCTGCTGGCAAGGTAGTTGTATGCTGCATGAAGCGTTATGAACTCCCTCCTCTCGCAATCCCTAAGCCCCTCCTCAAACTTTGCATGAAGCTCATCAAGCCTTGCAGTGTATACCATAGCATTCTCATCATAGTATCTGCTGTTCTCCTCCTCATCCATGCTTGCTATTGCACCTTGTATGATCCTCACCTGCTCCTTTGCTAGTACTGGATCAAGCCATACATGTGGATCCTGATCAAGCACTATACCACTTGCTGCCTCGACCATCTTCAGATCATAGCCTAGATCCTTGACCCTATCTATGTAGGGTTCGAATGCTGCACTATTGTAGATTAGAATCTGGTAATCCTTCAACCTCTCAAGATCCCTTGCAGATGGCTCCCAGTCATGAGGCTCCAAGCCAGAGGGGATGAATAGATCAACATCAGCCCTATCACCAACAACAGCCTTTGCAAATTCGTATAGAGGGTAGAATGTAGTCATTATCTTGAGCCTCTTACCTTTGTCACCCTGCAGGGGTTGATCTCCTCTACTAACGTTCTCAGATGTTGGGATGGTTACATCGCTACTAGTACTGCTGGTACTACTATTATTATTAGTGTTGTTAGGACCTTGAAGTGCTATAGCAATAATGCTAGCAAACACTACAACAACAGTAGCAGCAATCGCACCTATAACAACCTTCTTATTATTGATATCCATGATACATCATTACTTATTATTAATATATATGTGTTTTGTTAATAATACACCTTATAAAGTCTTATAAATGGATAATAACAAATATTATGCATGAAGGGGGAGGAAGGAACAAAAGGAAAGGAGGCTAGGATAGTAAGCATATCACTTACGGATAGCATGCTTAAGGAGATAGATGAGCTACAGAAAGAGTTCGGCTTCTCTGGGAGATCTGAGGTCATAAGGGCTGGGATAAGGATGCTCCTAACAGATAAGGTTGAGAAGGAGAGGTTGGCAGGTAGCATAGGATGCGTGCTTATAGTTACGCATGATGAGGAGGATGAGGCATCAACAAAGATAAAGTTACGTTACGAGGATATAATAAAGACACATCTACACTGCAAGTTGAAGAACAAGAAGTGCTTGGAGCTCTTCGTCATAGAGGGGGATGCTGAGAAGGTTAAGGATATGACAAGGGAGTTCCAAGCAAATGAGGGTATGGAGCATGTGAGGCTTATAATGGCTTGACCAACAAGATAAATCTAGCAGATATCTTGACTACTCGCTGGCTATAGTTATGGTAGTGTGTAAAAGTCAACCTTGTACCTTATAGACTCCCTACCCTTCCTGCTTCTACCCTTAGCATCACCCTTGCCCCTGTTCTCCCTATGTGCAATCCTCTTCTTGAATGAGTCACTTATCTGATCGAAGATCATTGCTAGATCGTAGCCATTTGCTGTGTAACTCATAGTATCGCTCAACGTTACTATATTCACCTTCACTTCGTACCTTCTCCTCTCCCCTCCCATATCCTTTATCTTTATATTGCATCTAGCCTCGCTAAGATCATGCACAACCTTCCTCATCAGCCTTACAAGTGCTGCAAACTTTGACTTTGCTAATTCAGCATCGAATGGATCTTCAGGGAGACCAACTATGTAGAGTGGGATCTCCTCCCTAACCATCTCCTGCAGTAGACCTACTACATCCCTATGCGTTATTATCCCTTGCAACTCCTCACCAACAGTAACAAAGGTGTATGCAACACGGTTATCAATCATCTTGCTCACTATACTCTTAACACTCTCGTTGGGTTCAGATACAACTATATGCTTATCAAACAAGCCTGATACCTTCAGATCCATCATCCTGGTCTTGTTGCTTATTATATCTGCCTTGCCTTTGCTGCTCTCTGGAGGCTTAAGTGCTATAAGCAAGTGCCTTGATGTAAGTATACCTGCTACCTTACCATCGTTAACAACTGGGAGATGGTCTATCTTGTGCCTTATCATTATGCCTCTAGCACTTGCAATCTTGCTATCAGCATTTACTATTATTGGGTTTGGGGTCATTATATCCCCTGCACTAACATTATCTATACCATATGCATTGACCATCCTCAATATTGAATCAGATGTTATCTGTCCTACTATTCTACCATCCTCAACAACTGGCAATGCTCTCAACCTGTACTCTCCCATTATCCTTGCTGCATAACCAATCCTCTGTGCTCTTGCTAGAGGAGGTACTATCTTCCCTACCATAGATGGCTTTGCATGATCGATATCCCTATACTCAAGTATATCCCTCATGTTTATGCTTGCTATCCTTCCATTGAAGTCTATGAAGACTGTATATGCATCATGCTTATCCATAAGCCCTATTATCTGCGATATAGTGCTATCTTGACTAGCAACTACAGGCTCCTGCATTATATCACCAACGCTCCTATCCCTTAGTGCTGAGAACTGAGCATACAGTTCTGGCTCTAATACCCTTATCACCATCACATCTGCTAGTGATGCACCTACTCAAATACATTACTTGCCTTCATCAAGGCTAAGCCTATACACATGCTGAAGGGCTTGCTTGTATGAGCAGCACTGTCTAGGCTTGGCTAGGCTAGGAATATTAAGCCTATACACCAACATAAAGGTATGAGCAATGATGATAACAACGATAGGTTTGTTGAGGTTGCTAGTTATGCTTGTAGGGATGAATATACAGATTACTACATATACAATGCTCTAGCATCGTCATCTGTAACCCCTAAGGCATTGAAGGGTAGGCTTGCTCTAATGGCTGAGCAGGAGTATAGACACTATGAGTTCTGGAAGAGGTATACAGATGGCATCATAGTAGTAAAGGAGCCTAAGATCAAAGTATTGATGATGAAGTTCCTTGCCCTAATAATGGGTATAACATTTGTCGTTAAGATGCTTGAGAGGCATGAGAGTAGTGTAATAGAAGGTTACAAGGGATTACTGCATATTATGAAGGATGATGAGGATAGGAGGATGCTTGAGGGGATAATAGATGAGGAGGAGAAGCACGAATCCTCTCTAGTTGAGAATATAAGTGAAGGAAGGGTAAGGTATCTAGGCTTCACAGTCCTAGGGCTGTCAGATGCGCTCATAGAGATAGCAGGGATACATGCTGGCACTCTAGGAGTGTATACTGATACCTTCAAGGCTGGTCTTGCAGGGTTGATAGCAGGTGTAGCAGCATCAATAGCTATGGCATCTGCAGCATACAACCAGGCAAAGCAGACTGAAGGGGTAAAGGCATCATCTGCAGCAACCTATACTGGGATAGCGTATGTTGTAACTGCACTACTCCTTGCCCTTCCATACTTTCTGGTTCATGATATACTTGAAGCACTGCTAATATCCCTAATGATATCCATAGCGATACTTGCATACATCGCTCTATACTCTCACATGCTCTTCAACAGGAACTTCTTTAGAGAGTTGGGAGAGACTACAGGTATAATATTTGGAGCAACTCTAGCACTCTATGCATTTGGTGAACTTATAAGGATATACTTCAACCTGCAACTAGATTAGCAGATAGATAAAGAGATGTAGTATTATAGATGCCATACCCTTGCTTCTAATATGGGATGGAGTCTAGATGTCAGATGAAAACACTGTTAGATTATCATCTTGATAGAAACAATAACAATAGTTGTATATGTAAGCACGCATTGCATCATACAACCCTAGCATATCTACCTCTCTTCTCTATCTCCCTAACCTTCTTTAATATCCTGCTAGTATATTCATTACCAACTACGCTTGAGTAGCCTTGAACAAAGTTATTAAATAACTCATCAAACAGATCTGCATGAGCACTACTCATAACCTCCTTTATCAGCCTTATATCAACTGCCTTATCCTCAAGCCTTGATGAGTAGAATGATAGACCAAAGTCTATAAGCACGAGCCTTTTTGCATCATCTACACTAACATTATCATTACTGCTGTTATTACTGCTAGTAGTAGCATTGTTATACACTATGAAGTTTGATGTTGTAAGATCTCCATGCACTATATCCTTTGCATGTAGCCTTGCTGTGTATATGCCCATCATCATTGCTATCCATCCAATGTTAAACCCTTGATAGATGAGATCTCTAGCAAGTTCCCCCTCTATATACTGCATTACTATCTCAGCATTATTTGGATCTACAAAGTATATGAGTGGAGTTGTAACCCCTGCCCTCTTTGCCATATTTATCATCTCAACCTCATGTAGGGTTCTCTTCCTCCTTATCTCCCTATCAAGCATCTCATGCATGTACTGCTTCCTCTTCCTAACCTTGCTTATTGCTTGCCTTCCATACCACTCTACCAAGTATATATCCGCCTCAGCCCCTCTCTTTATAAGCATGGTTTAACTTATTAGAAGGAGTAATTAAAGGTAAGTTATGCATGATGAAGGCAATGTTATAATGGAGGAGGACTGCAGTGAGGATAAGCTTGGTGCAGGGTATCTAGTGCTTACAGGTAAGAGCCTTGTATTTTATACAGGCAAAGCAAAGGTACTTACATTCAGCAAGGACATGAAGAAGGCGTTGGAGGTACCATTGCAGGATGTGAAGAGTACTAGAACTGAAGGTTTCATTATAAAGAAGCTTGTGGTTGAGTTGAAGGATGGTAGGGTGTACAAGTTTGGTGTATTGAACAACAAGAAGTGGAAAGATGCTATAGATGGTGCTAGAGCAGGAACTGGAATAGGAGCAGGAGTAGGACATGGGTAAGGTAAGATTATGATTATGATGATTATGATGATTGCTTTGAGATGATGCATATACAGCAGTATAGTAATGATGAATGAGATGGACTAGATTTTTATTATTGTATAAGAGCATCATTACTACTATTATTGATTAACTGCTTATCTTTATGCTCTGCTCCCTCCATGGTACATCTGTAGCATCTATCCTCCATGACTGCCTCACAAATGCCTTTATAGGCTCAACCATAATCCCTGCCTTGTACGCTTCTAAGCCAGTGCATGCTATCTGTGCACCACAGTCTCCAGCATACCTCACTGGTACAACATGTAGCCTTGCACCCTGTCTATCGCATATTGTAGCAAGCATCTCAGCAAGCCTCCTGTTTGCTGCTACCCCACCAACCACCAAGAGTTCATCCTTGCGTGAGAATGCCAATGCCCTCTCAGTAGCCTCTGCAAGCATTGCAAATGCAGTCTCTTGAAGAGAATAGCATACATCCTCAACCCTATTACTGCTAAGAGCCTTCTTTGCTGCAGTTAAGAGACCAGAGTATGATACATCATTACCCTTAACAGTATAAGGTAGCCTTATGTACTTGCTTGACTTTGATGCTAACTCCTCAATCCTTGCTCCACATGGGCTTGCAAAGCCTAACTCCCTACCAAACTGATCAAGCAGCTGCCCAGGTGTTATATCTAGAGTCTCTCCTATA
>BEHG01000013.1 GCA_002898655.1 archaeon HR04 | reverse complement strand
TATGGATGTGAATAAGGCAAAAGAGTTTGCATCTATGTATGGTATATCATACTACACCTCGCTTGAAGAGATGATAGCATCGAAGCCTGATGGTTTAGTTATTGCAACACCAGCACACACCCATCTTAGCATAATAGCAAGTGTGATAGAGCAGTGCAAGAACATATTCCTTGTAAGACCTGTGGGAGGCTCATTCAGAGAGTGCAAAGAGATAGTTGCAATGGCTAAGAAGAGTAAGGCAATGTTGGTCCCAGGCTACATAGAGAGGTTCAACCCTCTGCTTAATAAGAGTAGGGAGATTGTAGATAGCAGGAGGTATGGGCGCATACTTATGCTTGAGATACAGAGCGGGATGATGAAGAGCAATAGGCTCAACTCTAGCCTATACGATGCTGCCCTAGATGATATAGATGCTGCACTGTATATGCTTAATGCATATCCAGATACTGTATTTGCAGTTGGTAGCATGGAGAAGGCTATGGCAATCATACTTGGATTTAGGGATGGTAGAGTAGCATGTATAACCTCCAATAACATCAAGAGGTTCAGGAGGATGACAATAACCATGGAGAATGGAATTGCTAGATGTGATCTTGTAAGACAGGAGATAGATGTAGATGGTGATAGTGGTAGTAACTATATAAAGATGGAGGAGAGGGAAGAGCCTATCTCATCAGCAATGCGCAACTTCATAGGCGCTATAGAGGGAAGGGATAAGCCAAAGGTTAGCATCAATGATGCCTTGCTCATAGAGAAGGTTGCTGATTCAGCACTACTATCAAGCAGGCTTGGGTCACAGATATACATACATATTCAACAGGATGATGTTGTTAACAGTAGCAGTGGTAGTGGTAGTAGTAGTAACAGCAGTGGTGGTAGTAGTAGTAGGAGAGGGTAGGGATCAGGGTTCTTTGGTGGGGAGGGGAGAATGCAGGTAACAGTAGTAGTAACAATGGTAGTAGTGGTGGTTGAGCATCAATGAGACGTTGGCTCCTCGATATACTTGTATGCCCAATAGATAAGAGTGATCTGCAGTTGAGGGTATTTGATGAGAGCAATGATGAGATAATGGAAGGTGTGCTAATCTGCTCAAGATGCAAGAGACTATATCCAATAATAAAAGGTATACCAGTACTCCTTCCAGATGAGTTAAGAGATAAGAGTGTTGAGCAGGAGTTCTTTAACAGATGGAAGGATAGACTTTGATAGTATATGATGATGGTATATGTATGGTATAGTCAGTTATTAAACCTAATCTTTAATATGAGTAGGATGAAAAGCTGTTGCTAGATCTGCTTTAACAAATATGTATTTTAGCAAGTTAACAATAATAACTACAGGCATAAGAATAGATGCAGATATGTAAGAAAGTTTATACTAAAATGAGGATAACACTATCTACAATATAGAGTAGAGGAGTGAGCATGCTATAACACATCAATAATAGGGTAGATAATAAACTCTACTCCTTGTCCTTGCCCAATAACCTTGATGCCTCCTCCCTTATCCTTGATGCTAGTGTGTAGCCTATACCCCTTACAGATGCAAGCCTTGACTCTGAAGCATCTGCTATACTCTTCAGATCATGAAAGCCAGCATTGTAAAGTGCCCTTGCCCTAACCCTTCCTATACCTTCAAGCCTAACAAGTTCAAGCAACTCCTCCTTGACACCATGCTCAACCCTTGCCCTCAGCCTATCTATTGTAGAGAGAAGATGTTTCTTGCCTAGCAGTAGAGCAAGCTCATGCATCGAGTAGAGCAACCAATCTGCGCTATCAACCATTCTATACATATCACCAGGTTCAACACCAAGGTTAAGTAGATGCTTATCACTATACTCCTCTATCCATGCGTATAGTGCTAGAAGGCTTCTAGAGATGCTATGCTCATCTACTTCATATATGAACTTATCACCATACTCATCTATGAGCATCTTAACCTCATCAAGATCACTACTCCTCAACTGCAACTTAGGATAGAAGTCTGGACACTCAGTTATGATATGGAGTAATGCTAATGTTAGATCCTTATCCTTTACCCTCTTTATCCTTGTAAGAGCATCCCTTATGAGTACTGCAGTCTCTGGATCTATGTAAAGCATAGCAACCCTCCTTCCAAACCTTGTTGCCCTTAACACTCTACTACCATTGCCATTCTTCTCATCCTCATCCTCATCCTTATCCCTACTCCTATCTACACTCTTCCTATCATCCCTATAGATGCCTAACTCTTCTTCAACCAACCCTTCAACAACAAGGTACTCCAACGCTGATTCGAACTTTGGGGTTATGTATCTTGCACTGTACTGCCTTGCTAACAGTGTATGTGCAAAGAGATCGTTCAGATCTTTAATGCTAACACTATCACTCATTGCTATAGATGCAAGTAGATGCATCCTTAGCATCCTCTCATCTACAAGTGTTGATCTCAACGGCTCTGGCTCCCCACTTATGTAGTGCTCAATCAACTCATCAACATCATGTGAACCTGCAACTATTATAGCCTCTCCATAGGTATCGTACTTTGGTCTTCCTGCTCTACCACACATCTGCTTGTACTCATTTACAGTTATGCTCATGTTTGCACCATACTCCATATCATACCTACTTATGCTTGATATTATTACCCTCCTTGCTGGAAGGTTTACCCCAGCAGCAAGTGTTGGTGTAGCAGTCAATATCTTCAACGCTCTATCCCTGAACGCATCCTCAACTATCCTCCTTGCTATAGGGCTCAACCCAGCATGGTGGAATGCTACACACTTGCCCATAACCTCTGCTAACCTCTCTGCAAGTTCGTTACCATCCCTCTCCCTCAACTCATCTATATACGGCTTTATCTTAGCCTTATCACTCTCGCCTATCATAGACCTTATTGCCTCTGCTGCCTTCAATGCTAGAGAGACCGCCTTCTTCCTACTCTCAGCAAATACCAATGCTTGACCCTCATCCTTCAAGGCATCTATTGCAAGATCTACAGGGGCTCCATATGCACTTGTTGCTATCCTTGTGGTGGTGCCATTGCTGTAATGTATTAAACCATGTGAGTATACACCCTCAACAAGCCTAGTGGGCCTCCATGCTGTGTTTATAAGGACAGAGTTTAACCATGACGCTATCTCCTCAGCATTGCTTACAGTAGCACTAAGGGCAAGAACCTGTGCATTACTCATAGATGCTCTAGCAAGCATCATCTCAAGCGTTGCACCCCTCTCCCTATCTGCAAGCATATGAACCTCATCAAACACAAAGAGTCCAACATCGCTTATCCATGATGCCCTATGCCTGAAGAGTGAGTCCATCTTCTCATTTGTAGTTATTATTATATCTGCACTACCCAACTCCTCTCCACTAGAATCATAATCACCAGTTGAGATCATAACCCTAACCTTACTGCTTCTACCATTTAATGCAAGGTTCTCTAGCAATCTGAACTCATCATACTTCTCATTTGCAAGGGCCCTTAATGGAGTAGTATACACAACCTTGCTACCATGCTCCAACGCTCTAACACTTGCTATCATGGCTATCAGTGTCTTGCCACTTGCTGTTGGTGTTGCTATAAGCATGCTCTTGCCATCAAGCAGCCCTGCCTCTATAGCCTTCTGCTGTGGTGGGTAGAGTGTAAAGTATCCCAAACTATTCAGAAGATCCTTGAACTCCTTGCTTATGGGCAGGTCTTTGATGAGCATGCTACTAACTGAATCCTTATTGCTCATACATCCCCACCACCACCATCATCATCAACCATAGGAAAAAGAAAGAAAGAAGGAATAATGAATGAATGAAGTAAGGAAGGAATGAAGAGGTGACTCAAGCCCTCTTGTAGAAGCCCTGTCTAACCTCATATATTATGCCTTGAGCATTTGCCTTCCTTATCCATTCTCTAGCCTCATCCTCTGTGAACTTGCCTGTCTTTGCAAGTTCTGTTACAAGTGCTTGCTCCTCAACAGGGTTCTGATCCTTGCCAGATAATGCGTTGAATACATCAAGGAAGAGTTGCATCTTACTCCTCTCACTAGATGGCATACCATGCAATACGCCTAGATCAACCTTCCCTGTCTTCACATCTATACCAACCTTGTTTAGCATAACATTGAATATGTATATGGCTCTCTCAGCATCCTCTGCAGTAACAGTATTCCTTAGCATGAGCCTTGCTCGTGCAGTTGCAAGCCTTATGAGTGCTTCCAACTGCCTTGCAGTTATTGTTATTGCATCAGGGCTTGCATTTGCCCTCATCTGCATATAGTACTCAAATATTCTATCCTCAGCCTCCTTGCTTAGCAAGGGGTTGAACCTCTTTGCATATGCTAGGTATTTGCGTAGAAGGTCTATGGGTATGGGTGGGAGATGCTCATAGCCTATACGCCTATGTATGCCAAGTATATGCCTTGCTAGATTTGCATCCCCCTCCTTGCTCGGCTCATCCCTTATAGCAAAGATTAGGTCGAACCTTGTGAGCAATGGTATAGGTAGGTTAACATTCTCTGTTATATTCCTGTATGGGTCGTACTTGCCTAGTATTGGGTTTGCTGCTGCAAGTATGCTTGTTCTAGCATTGAGTGTAGCAACTATACCACCCTTTGCTACAGAGCATGTCTGCTGCTCCATAACCTCGTGCAATGCACTCCTATCCTCTGCCCTCATCTTATCCAACTCATCTATACAGACTAGACCTTGGTCTCCAAGCACCACTGCCCCTGCCTCTAACATCATCATCCCACTCTTATCCCTTATAACAGCAGCAGTCAAACCAGCAGCAGTGCTACCTCTTCCTGAGGTGTACAAGCCTCTAGGGGCTATCCTTGCTGCATACTTGAGTAACTCGCTCTTTGCTGTACCAGGGTCACCTACAAGGAGTATATTTATATCCCCCCTCAACTTTGTAGCATCCTCCAACTCCCTTTGGGGAGAGCCTACTATCTGGAGGAGTATAGCCTCCTTTATTATCTCATGCCCATATATATGGGGGGCAAAGGAGGATATGAGCAGATCATATACATCTGGACTAGATGCTATCCTCTTTATCTCCCTCTCATCCTCATCGCTTATGATGAACCTACCATCACTCCTAGCAGATGCATCCTTGGCACCATCTCTACTTGCTAAGAACTCTATGTTATTGCCTTCTATCCTTATCCTGAACAATGGTACATCCATCCTACTACTCTCAAGATCCCTCTCAACATCAACTATGCCTGTAAGTATTATCCTATCCCCAGGTCTTGCATTATCAACCAGATCATGCATAAGCATAACATCTATGTGATATGGAAGTTGACCTGGAGGAAGATCCTCTGGCAACTCTTGAAGCCTTATCATCTGGATGTTGCTGAACTTGCTCTTCTCAACATCTACACCTATCTCCGCACCACACTTCTTGCATGTTAATGCTCCCTCCCCTCTCCTCTCATCCTTGTCCCTTTCTTCACCTTCACCTTTCTTACTGCTATTACTACCACCACCACTACTGCTACCCTTTCTCCTCCCCTTCTGATAATCTATCCTGCTTATGTAACCATCATGCCCATTAACACATCTATAGTAGTATCTTGAGATGAATGGTTTGACCTCTGATGCTCTAACAACCATGCCAGATGTACTTATCAACATGCCTATCAGATCAGCATCTATATCACGCATCTTCACCTGATATGGATAGTTGGATATCCTAACTGTCAACTCATCCCTTATGCTATCAGCATACCTTGCATCACTCTCCTTAAGTACATCATAGACTGCACTGCTGAACTCCCTCAGCACAGTACTAGGCTCCTCAGCAAGTCTAGTTATTATATCCTGATTGTATAATGCAAGATCGTTATGATCAACGGTTATCGACTTTGCTTCTCTTATCTTCAGCGTCTCTATCTGCTCCCTGTACTTGTATACACCGTTTGCATCCCTGAAACCCTTTATGAACTCTACTATCTCATCGTATATGCTCCTTATCACAGTGTTATCATTAAGCATATCACTCATCGCATCATCATCCTCCTCCTTCTCCCCTTCTCCCCTACTTCCTCACCTCTTCACCTCTCCCTCACCACCATCTAGTATGTAGCCTCTGAATATGCTTACAGCATCATGCAATGCCCTAAATAATGCTCTCTCTTCAACACTCAACCTCTGCTCTATCTCAGGGGTTATGTTTGATGATGTAACCCTTAACTTGCCTGAGTAGTCCATTATCTTCTTAAGCCTGAGCGTTACTATATCTTGAAGGGATACCATCAGCCTATCCCTGTTTGCAGCATGCTGCCTTGATATGAACTCCTTCAAGCCTATGTAGAAGTCATGCTTTACAGCAGTTAACTGCTCCCCTGCTATCTTCTCCCTACTCAATGCTCTAAGCAGTTCTATACCCATATCCTGCTCCTGAACATCTGCAATACCATTGGCATGAAGTATCCTTGCAAGCCATCTTGGGAGCATCCTACTCTCATCCTCGCTAGCCTCAAGCATCATCTCGAGCATGTTTATCTTGATACCCTTTCTGAACCTAACCTTTATGGGCTCAAGCATGTAGCCTATAGCATATATCCTTGCTATAGTGCCTATATCCATCCTATACATACCTTCTCTAATTCATACAAATCAAGTATATGAACTATAGAGTTAGCATTTTATTCATCCTTGCTCTAGAGCAGGGCATGAGCATAGAGCAGTTGATGTGGGTAGAGAAGTATAGACCAAAGAGGCTTGATGATGTTGTTAACCAGAAAGAGATAGTCGAGGGTATAAAGAGGATAATTGCAAGCCCTGCTGGGATGCCAAATATGCTCTTTGCTGGTCCAGCAGGTGTTGGAAAGACAACAGTTGCACTATGTATTGCTAGAGAGGTGCTTGGAGAGTATTGGAGGGATTACACGCTTGAGCTTAATGCATCAGATGAGAGAGGCATAAACATGGTTAGGGAGAAGGTGAAGATGTTCACTAGATATACTAGCATAGGTAGCATACCATTCAAGGTAGTTATACTGGATGAGGCTGATGAGATGACCCCTGAGGCACAGACAGCGTTGAGGAGGATAATGGAGGATAGTGCAAGTACTAGCAGGTTCATCCTTATCTGCAACTACATCTCCCAGATAATAGGACCTATACAGAGTAGATGTGTAATCTTCAGGTTCAAGAGCCTTGCTATGGATGATGTTGTAAACCACCTTGCAAACATATGCAAACTTGAAGGTGTAAGGTATGAGGATAAGGCGTTGGAGATGATATATGAGTTCACATCTGGAGATCTAAGGCATGCTATAAACATACTACAAGCAGCAGCAAGCCATGGTATTGTTAACGATGCTAGCGTTAGATCTGCTCTTGGTATATCCTATAAGGCAAGGGTTGGTGAGGTGATAAGGCTTGCATTAGAAGGTAACTTCAACGATGCAAGGTTGAAGATGCTCGAACTTACAAGAGTGCATGGCTTATCTGAGAGAGACTTCATAAAGTTTGCAAGCGAGGAGATAATGAAGGATACAGGTGCAAATACAAAGGGTGCAGAACTGTTGAGGATACTTGCTGAATATGATTACAGGCTTGTTGTTGGTGCGCACCCAGATATACAGTTGGCAGCACTACTTGCAGAGTTGGCAAGGATTGGGAAGGTAAGCAAGGCTGGTAGATAGATGGATGGATGGGTAAACAATAAGCAGACATAACATGGATATGATATATAGTAGTAGAAGAATGAAGAGGGAAGAGGGATGAGGGAGAGGATAGTATTTGTAACATCCAACCCTCATAAGTTCAGGGAGGTTAAGGCTATACTTGAAGAGCATGGCATTGAGGTTGAGCATTCTCAACTTGCTATAGTAGAGATACAGGCTATGAGGATGGAGGAGATAGCATCTGCAAAAGCCAAGAGCGCTTATGGGATGGTGCATAGAGGCGTTATGGTTGAGGATGATGCTCTAGCCATAGATGTATTGAATGGCTTTCCTGGACCATACTCATCCTATGTATTCAAGACCATAGGGAATGAGGGGATAATAAGGCTGATGTATAGCATAAAGGATAGAAGGGCATCATTCATATCAGTTGTAGCATACTGCTATGATGATGGGGTTGAGCCTGTGATATTCGTAGGTAAGGTCGATGGGATGATAGCGGAGAGCGTAAAGGGCTATGGTTGGGGCTATGATCCAATATTCATTCCAAAGGGGAGTAGCAGAACGTATGCTGAGATGGGGGATGATAAGAATAAGGTATCACATAGGAGGCTAGCACTTGAGCAGTTTGCAAAGTGGTTGAGAGAAAGGTGATGTAGAAATGATCTACTCTTGCTGGTAGATGAGGGAGTTCTAGAGCATCGATATCTGCATATATGCTCTGGAAACCATCTCAATCCTTCCTTTGCTCTTATCTAGAGGGATGTTGGGGCTTGACTTGATTTTATCCTCCAACCATCACCTTTGCAATGTAACACTTGCTTAACCATAGTTCTGTTAAGATGTACTTATCTTCATTGTGGTGCTGTCAGATCAACATTCCCTTCATCTATAATCTAATGTGATAATGCATTGTATATTATGCTCTTTGTTGAGAGATGTAATCCGTTAAGATTACCTTCATCACTACCCTGCATAATATATGAACTTTAACGAATTATAGGATCAACATACCGCTTCATATTCTGGAGTACAGCAACCCTCGATGGGATGCTCCAATCATAAATGGCATAATCATCCAGATGGTGCTCTAGCACTCCTGTGAACGCTAGAACCTCATCCATGTTAAGCATTGCATCTGCAGATAACCTGTTTATAGAGTTACCAACATGCATATAAGATTTAACCTCTATGAAGTGTGGGTTCCCTATCCTTAAGATCTCAGCAAACTCTCTAGCAGTATCAAGCCCATAGTTGTAGCCTCTGATCAGTGTTATCCTTGCTACTGTCCTTGCATTGGTTGATGCAATGAACTCTAGACTCTTAAGCCATCGCTCCCATGCATCCCTCAACCTTGGCTTGTTTATTAGGTAGTAAAGCCTCTTGTTTGGGGCATTCGTTGATAGGTAGATCTGTGTTGGGAGTGCATCCTCTTCCTCTAGCCTATAGAGCATCTCAGGCTCCTGCCCATTTGTAACAAGGAATATGGATCTTGTATCCTTTAGACTCTTAAGATACCTTATCAATCCTGGCAGTTTAGGGTACATAGTTGGCTCCCCCGAGAGAGATATGGCATAGTGTGTTGGTCTCATAGCCTCAATCAACTTTGCCTTGTTTGCATCAGCATTCCCAAAGTACCCACTCATAAGCCTGAACCTCTCACTCATGAGATTATCTATTATTGCTTGAGGTTCATCTACAGCATCCCCAGGCATCTCTATATGTTCATAGAACTCCATGGGCCTCCAGCAGTATATGCATCTATTCTCACAGAACATCCCTGCTGGAGAGAACTCCATACACCTATGCGTATCTATCCCATAGAATCTATGCTTGTAGCATGTACCCTCATCCATGAAAGACTTCTTCGTCCAGTGGCAGAGCTCTACTGTTGAATGATTGTACACTCCATACTTTGCATTCCTCAACTGCCTTGCTATACTAGGCTTGATCTGTATAAGATCTTGCACATGCTCATCTGCACAGCTCATAAATGTAGGACTATGAATAAAAATATTAACCTTTAGGGCAATATAAAAAATGAGTCTACATGCTTACTCCTCTATACCTGCCTTACCTCCTTGCTACCCCTAGCCATCTCCCTCATCACTATAACTATCCCAGCAACTATAAGCCCTACTGTTAGTATCCCAAGTACAAGGTTGAATACTGGAACCATGCCAAACTCTGGCACCACCTGCCCTGTAACTGTTATGTACTGCTCCCATCTAACATTCAGTATATTGTATACCAGTAATGCTATACCACCAGCAAGTAGACCCAAGCCTACCTTGAACCACTTGCCTATGGGTAGTGCTACCATCATCCTCATACCCATCACCACCTTCTATTAGAGGAGAGAGATATTTACGTGTTTCGTAAAATATTAAAGATAAGAATCCGATATTAATAATATAAACCTTATCTTCAAGCAGTGTAATGCTATGTTATGGAGTTCTCTGAACTTGTGAGGAGGCGTGGGATGGTTAGGAGTTTCAAGGATAGGCAAGTTGAGCATGAGAAGTTGGTTAAGATACTTTCAAATGCTGTTAGAGCACCTAGCGCTGGCCATCTCCAACCATGGGAGTTCATCGTTGTTAAGGATGATGGTGTGAAGAGGAGCCTTGCAGAGGCAGCACTCAAGCAGATGTTTATAGCAGAAGCTCCAGTAGTTATAGTAACGTGTGTAGATACTGAGAGATCAGCATCAAGATATGGGGATAGAGGGAGGAGGTTCTACAGCATAATAGATGGTGCATATGCATCACTTCTAATACTGCTAACTGCAAGGGATCTAGGGTTAGGGGCATGCTTTGTTGGGGCATATAGAGATGAGGATGTAGCAAGAGTCCTTGAACTGCCAAGGCATGTAAGGCCTATAGGCATAATCCCTATAGGCTATCCTGCTGAGAAGCCTCCAAGGTATGAGAGGCTTCCATTGGAGCAGTTGGTGCATCTTAACAGATATGGTAATAGAGCAGATATTGAGGAGTTATGATGCCATTATAGATTATTATGGTTATTATGAGATGATAACGATTTAGCACTAATATGCCCTATCCAGAGCCTCTATCGAGGCAGGATTCTCTATGCTTGATATATCACCTAGATGCATATTCAATGCCTTTGCTTTGATTAGCCTTCTCATAACCTTCCCACTCCTTGTCTTTGGAAGGTCTTCAACAAAAAGCACCTTATCTAGCCTTGCTATCTTCCCTACAGTATTCTCAACATACCTCTTCAACTCATCCCTAAGCAGATCATGCATCTTCCTGTACGATGGCTTGAGTACAACATACGCAACTATCCTCTCGCCCTTCAACTCATCAGGCAAGCCTATAACAGCTGATTCAGCAACAGCCTCATGCATTGCAAGTACAGCCTCCAACTCTGCACTGGATAATCTGTGCCCTGCAACCTTGATTACATCATCAACCCTTCCATGCAGATACCATAGCCCATCCTCATCTATTGAAGCATAGTCACCATGGAACCACACGCCCTTAAACCTTGACCAGTAAACCTCAATATATCTTGCAGGATCGTTGAGTATACCTCTAGTCATGGCAGGCCATGGCTTCCTTATTATTAGGTAGCCTTTACTGCCCCTTACTGGGTTACACTCATCGTCAACAACATCAGCATCGAACCCTGGTACAGGTACCCCTACAGTACAAGGCTTTATTGGCATTATTGGAAGCACGCTGAGTATTGCTCCTCCAACCTCAGTACCTCCAGAGAGGTTTATAATAGGGCATCTTGCCTTCCCTATCCTCTTGAAGTACCAGAACCACTCATCCTCATAGATCACTTCACCAGTGCATGAGAGTATCCTAAGTGTATCTAGAGCATATGCATCGATCATATCATCTGTAATTGAGCGCATGATTGCTCTAAGTGCTGTTGGTGCCATGCCAAGTATTGTAGCACCATAATCATCCACTATCCTAAACACCACATCTGGTGAAGGGTAGTCAAGAGCACCATCATATATTATGGAGGTTCCATTCATCATAAGAGAACCATAAACGCTCCATGTCTGCCCAGTTATCCAGCCTATATCTGCTGGCCAGAAGAGTATATCATCGCTCTTCATATCTATTAGGTATGCTGCCTGCTGTGCAGCAAATACCATGAACCCACCATGGACATGCACGGTACCCTTTGGTTTACCAGTTGTACCTGAGGTGTATAGGATGAAGAGTCTATCTTCAGAGTTCATCTCAAGGCAATCTGCATGTGATGACTCTTCCTTCAATATACTATCCATCATAATATCTCTCCTATCCTCATCGAAACTCATGCCAGAGTACTCATGTACTATAACCCTCTCTACCGTATCATTCATACGTAGAGCCTCATCTACACTCTTCTTCAACTCTATTGGCTTTCCTCTCCTATAGTAGCCATCTGCAGTTATAAGCACCTTTGCTCTAGAGTCGTTGAGCCTATCTGCCAATGCCCTAGCACTGAAGCCAGAGAATACAACTGAGTGTATTGCACCAATCCTTGAGCATGCAAGTATGGATGCTATAGCCTCAGGTACCATAGGCATGTATATGCATACAACATCCCCTTTGCCTACTATAGCACTCAATGCATTTGCTATCCTACAACTTAGGCTGTAGAGTTCGCTGTATGTCAATATCCTCTTTGAGCCCTGCTCATTCTCCCATATCAATGCTGGTTTACTGCCATTCCCAGCCTTCAAGTGCTTATCTAAGCAGTTGTATGCTATGTTGCATCTTCCATCTGTGAACCATCTAGCCCACTCTATACCATCTGATATATCTAGTATATTCTCAGTTGAGTACATCTTGAACCATTCTATGCTTAGATCATGGCATACAGCATCCCAATACCACTCTAGGTTTGATGTTGAGCTGTTGATCAACTCCTTGTAGCCCTTTATACCATGAAGATCCATGAACCTTGCGATGTTGCTCTCATGTGTTAACTTATCCGATGGTTTGAATATATACTGCTGCATACCTATAAGTTTGGAAAGGTTATTATTGAATGCATCGCTAGTTGAGTTGTGCTGATAAGTTATGGTAACTATAATGGTGCTGGTGGTATAAGTAGGGAAGAGGCATGTAGCATTGTATATAGTATGGCTATTGATGAGTTGCTCTCAAAGGCATCAGTGCTAAGGGATTCTATTAAAGGTAAAGTAGTAACATACTCTAGAAAAGTATTTATACCATTAACATATCTCTGCAGGGATCGTTGCTCTTACTGCACATACAGGAAGGAGCCTAGCGATGTTGATGATATCATGCTCAAGCCTGAGCATGTTCTTACATTGGCAGAGCAAGGGAAGAGGATGGGGTGTACAGAGGCGCTCTTCATGACTGGGGAGAGGCCAGAGCAACGTTACAATGAGGCTAGGCAGTGGTTAAGGAGTAGAGGGTACTCAAGCACTATAGAGTACATTGCAGATATGAGCAGGTTGGTGCTTGATAGGGTTGGACTTTTACCACATACAAATGCTGGTAACCTTACACTAGATGAGGTTAAGATGCTCAAAGAGTATAATGCAAGTATAGGTCTGATGTTAGAGAATGTGAGCCCAAGGCTTATGGATAATGGGATGGCACATGAGCATGCCCCTAGCAAGCACCCAATGTTAAGGTTAAAGACTATGGAGAATGCCGGTAGGGCAGGGGTAGCATTCACAACTGGTCTGCTGATAGGTATAGGGGAGAGTATGGAAGAGGTTATAGACTCTCTCTTTGCGATAAGGGATATACATGAAAGGTATAGGCATATACAGGAGATCATAATACAGAACTTCAACCCAAAGCCAAATACACCCATGGCGTATTGGAGCAAACCATCGAGAGAGTATATGCTCAAGGTTGTTGCATTGACAAGGCTTATAATGCCTGATATGAACATACAGGTTCCTCCAAACCTTAATCCTAACTTTGATGAGTTCTTGGGTTCAGGGATAAATGATTGGGGAGGCATCTCCCCTCTAACGATAGATCATATAAATCCAGAGGCGCCATGGCCAAGCATAGAGAGTGTTAAAAGAAGAACAGAGGCAAAGGGGTTCAGGCTTAGAGCAAGGTTCCCTGTATATCCTGAGTATATAAGGGATGAGTATCTAGCAAGTAGAGTGATGGAGGCTATAAATGGGATGAGGGATGAGTATGGGTTAGTGAGAGGTTATTAAGATCATCTTATACATAAGTTATCCTTACCTGTGCTATCTAGCCATAGCCAGATCCACTACATATCTCCTGTTATTGCATAAGCAAGAGAGGTGTCTGAACCATCCTCTTCTTGTATTCTTGCTGTGCCTTGTAATCAACGTTGTAATCCTTTCATATCTGCTCGCCTCTGGTATCACTATACTATAATAATAACAACAATAATAATAAGAAGGGATGAAGATGTGGGAGAAGAAGGTGGAGGGGGAGGGAGAGGAGGAGATGATGCAGTATGGATTTGGCTAGAGCAATCAACTCTATAGAGAGGATCATGCGTGATATAGAACCTGTAGTTGCAGGTATACTTAACAAGGCTATAGATGGCAAGGATATCAACGTTGAGGAGTCATATGAGTTGTTTAATGTGGAAGGGGAGGAGGAGATGAATGCCCTTGTTATGGTTGCAGATATGCTAAGGAAGAGGAGGGTTGGCGATTATATAACTTATGTAGTGAACAGGAACATAAACTTCACAAATGTATGCATAAAGCGCTGTGGCTTCTGTGCATTCTCCAGGGACTTTAGAGAGGATGAGGGCTACCTTCTTCCAGTTGAGGAGATAGTTCGAAGGGCTGAAGAGGCATATAGGTTTGGTGCCAGCGAGGTATGCATACAGGCTGGACTGATGCCCAAGATGAATGGTATGCTCTACATCGATATATGTAGAGCAATAAAGAAGGCTATCCCAGATATTCACATACATGCATTCTCCCCTGAAGAGATAATGTACGGAGCGTTAAGAGCAGGGATGAGTGTAGAAGAGTATCTGAAGGCATTGAAGGATGCAGGGCTTGGAAGCATCCCAGGTACTGCTGCTGAGATACTTGTGCAAGAGGTTAGGGATATCATCTCCCCTGGTAGGATAAAGGTTAGGGATTGGATAAGCATAATAAAGACTGCTCATAGGCTAGGCATACCATCAACCTCTACCATTATGTATGGGCATATAGAGAGTTCTATGCATAAGGCATTGCATCTATCTATAATAAGGGATGTACAGAGGGAGACTGGAGGCTTTACTGAGTTTGTACCTCTAAGCTTTGTGTATAGAGAGGCACCAATGTACAAGCATGGGCTTGTAAATGGTTTGAGACCTGGACCAAGTAGAGATGAGGTGATAAAGATGCATGCAGTAGCAAGGATAATGCTCAACAACTACATACCAAACATCCAGGTCTCATGGGTTAAGGAAGGGTTAGAGATGTGTAGGATGCTCTTGAATGCTGGAGCAAATGATATGGGAGGCACTCTAATGAATGAGAGCATATCCACTGCAGCAGGTTCAATGAATGGACAGATGCTAAAGCCTAGAGAGATGAGAGCGTTGATAAGGAGTATAGGAAGGATACCTGTGCAGAGAGATACTCTATACAATAGGTTAAGAATATTCCATGAAGAGGAAGATCATCCAGATCCATTGGATATGGTTAAGGATACATCCATATTCGGCTCATATCATGAACTCATAAGGCTTGATAGATTCAGATACAAGCACCATTTCTTACATAAAGAGTATTAACTATTTAGCATAGAATGCATTCAGGGAATTGATTAAGTTGATGTAGCCATGAGTTTGCTATATAGCAATGCTATCACTTAACGTTAGAGGATATTGCTGTATCTTCAATATCTGCTGTTATACACATACTTGTATTTGCTAGAAGTTAAGTTATATGTTCGTGAGAGGAATAAATAAATAACAAAATATAAACAAGAAAATAAAAAGAAAAGTAATTACCTGTTGTATGATCAATATTCTTCATCATAGTTCAATGTTGGAATACTCTATGCATTTGCAAGTAACCTAATAATGCTAAGGGTATTACTATCATTGCTATAATGCCTATTGGAGATTCTGGTACCACAAAATGGAAATCATCAATGAACAATCCTGCATCAACAGCTATATGGAATTCCTCTCCATTTATTCTGCAGTTTCTTCCTGGGTCAAATGACCAACTACAATGAAGTATCTTACCTCCCTTTGTCTTAAAATCGAATCCATTAGCATCTTTAGGAATAGACTCCTCTGTACCTGTTGCACCTCCTACCCATTCAACTTTTGTGAGTTTACCACCGCTAAATTCCGCTCTCAATCTAGGTTCCTTAGCAGGTCTCTCTGCATCTCCTGGTATCGGCTTGCCGTCTTGAGTAAATGTAAGCGAACCATTACCCGTAAATACTAAGAAAAGATCGTTAGCACGAGGTTCACAATCTTTACCAATAGGCTTACCACCCTCTGTATAGGTTATACAAGGAATAGGTTGAGCTTGTTGAGGTTCAGCATACACAACATGTGAAATTATACCTACCAACAATGTACTTGCTATAACCATAATTATGGCTGTTGTAACAATTACACATTTGTTATTCCTCATTAATTAAATGAATAATTACTGATATATAAAGTATAATCCTTTTATTTCTTTTTTTAGGATAGTATCGATTCAAATATTTAAATATAATATTACTACACCACTATATCATATATTATCGAAATCAGGATCCTCTCCAAGGATGCTCTTTGCCTTATCCCTAACATACCTCAACTGATATGCTGCACCTAACTTACCTACAAGCCCTGCTATCTGCCTTACAAATGGTGGGAAGTGGGCAGTAGCATACCATATCCAGTTGTATATTGCCTTTGTGCTTATCTTCCAGCAGAGATAATACAACTTCCAGTGCAGTTTTGTGAACTTGTCAGTAGTTAGAGAGTTCTCAGGTCTAAAGTAATCTGTCCAGAGCAATGGTACAACAACAAATGCAGAACCATCCAATCTCTTCACCAACTCTATAGTATCTTTAACATCATCATCCTGCTCCCCTGGAAGGCCCATTACAAGGGTACATGCTGCAAA
>BEHG01000012.1 GCA_002898655.1 archaeon HR04 | reverse complement strand
GATGTGAAGGTATGGAGGAACAAGGGCAATGCGCTTGTTGAGTTAGGGATGCTGAATGAGGCTGTAAAGTGTTTCAGCAGGGCTATAGAGATAGATGCATGAGTATAAGGATGAAGGGGTATAATATAATATGTTGAGTAATCAAGCAAGGTACCATGTGCCTTTAGGATAACATTATTAACCCTCTTCAGGCTAGTATATGCATGCAGATCCTGCATATATCAGATACACATCTAGGCTGCATGCAGTTCAACCTTAAGGAGAGGGAGGAGGATGTGTATGAGGCGTTCAATGAAGCAATAGATACTGCAGTAAAGGATAGAGTTGATGCTGTCATACATGCTGGGGATATATTCCATACACCAAAGCCATCTGGCACTGCAATGCTCAGACTTGGTGAGGCATTGAAGAAACTTAACGAGTATGGTATAAGGTTCTTCTTTACACTAGGGGAGCATGATATAAGCAGGGTAAGGGATACCCCATCCCCATACGTATTTCATAGGCTTGGGTTGGCAACCTATGTAGGAGATGGTAAGCCCTACATCCATAAGGATATGCTACTCATAGGCTTCCATAAGCATAAGAAGAGTGAGAGTGATGATTTGAGGGGAAAGTTAAGGAGCATCGCTAACCTTGCTGATGCAAAGAGGAGGGTGCTTCTTCTCCATCAAGGTTTAGGTGAGTTCCATCCATATGCCAATGAGTTGAGCATGAATGATCTTCCATTAGGATTCAACTACTATGCCATGGGTCATCTTCATGATCATGCTATGAAGCCTTATGGAGATGATGGTATAGTATGCTATCCTGGCTCAATAGACCCTACTCCTGGTGAGGGTATAAAGGAGTTCAAGAAGGGCTTCTGCATCGTAGATCTATCTGGAAGTGAAGCAAGGGTTGATTTCATACAGGTTAGATCATCGAGGAAGCATATGGAGTATGTTATAGAGTATGAGAGGCTTGATGATCTTACAAGTATAGTTAGGGAGGATGTGAAGGGGCTTAAAAAGAAGCCTGTAGTAGCAGTAAGGATAAAAGGTAGCAAGGATATTGATAGTGCAAGGATAGCAAGCATACTCTCTAGACTGAACGATGTCTGCCTTCACTATAGATGGGAGGTTGAGAGTACAAGCAAGGCTAGTGCTGGTAGGTTGTATGATGCAAAGCCAGATGTAGATAAGGAACTCCTTAAGCTTGCAAAGGATGCACTTGCTAATGAGGATTATGCTAACCTTGCAATAAACGAGTTGCTGCCTTTGCTTAGTGATGGTGATGTGGATGGAGCAGTAGAGATGATATGGAAGAGGTTTGAGGAGGCTATAGCATGTAGATGATGTATGCATACATAATCTAGGTGCATATTTATGATTGATAGCATAAGACTTGTAGACTTTATATCCCACAAGGATACAACCATAAGGTTTGGTGAGGGTGTTACCGTATTCATAGGCAGGAATGGTTCTGGCAAGTCATCTGTTATAGATGGTATAACATATGCACTCTATGGTGAGCATACAAGGCATCACAACAGTAACCTTGTTAGGCATGGTGCACATCACTCCTCCCTCATACTAGAGTTCTCAATGAATAGCAGGAGGTACAAGGTTGAGAAGAGGCTGAGTGCTAAAGGTACTCTAGAGTCTGGTGTGCTCTATGAGTTGGGGGATGGCTCATGGAAGGTTCTTGCTGCAGGGGAGAGGAGGCAGTTTGGAGAGTCTATGAGTGATGAGATAGCAAAGATACTTGGCTTAGATTATGAGAGGATGAGTGTTGCTGCAATTATACAGCAAGGCGAGATAGATAGGATAATTGAGTATAAACCCAAGGAGTTCAAGGAACTTATAAACAGCATAATAGGAATAGATAGACTGGATAATGCCTATGAACGCATGAGGTATGTTATAGATGGGTTCAGGGAGAGGTTGAGGAGTGTGTATGGGTACGATGATAACAGTAGAGATACACTAGCAAGGGATGTTGAGAGGTATGAGAAGGATGTTGAGGAGATGAAGAGGAGGATCTCAAGGATAGAGGAGGAGGTGAGGAGAGTTGAAGAGGAGAAGGTTACATTAGAGAAGGAGTATGAGGAGATGAGAGGCAAAAAGGAGAGGTTTGAAGGTTTGAAGGTAAGGATAAGTAACCTACTCAACTACATAGGGGAGAGGAAGAGATCCTTAGAGAGGGAGGTTGAGGAGATCAAGGCTACAATTAGTAAGGCTGAGGAGTGCATGATCTCTGCTGAGCAGGAAGAGGAGGTTAAGGCATCTTTGGATAGTGCTGAGGAGAAGGTTAACAGGCTTAGCGATGAGATCAACAGATATGAGAAGGAGTATACAAGGCTTGAGTCGCTAAAGAGATTAGTTGCTGATAAGAGGAACCTTCTTAGTAATGCAAGGGAGCAGTTGTCTACAGTTGAGAGGCTAAAGTATGTTCCTGATGAACTATCAAAGGTGAAGGAGAGGCTAAAGGAGGTGAGCAGTAGAATATCTAGCAGTAATGAGGAGATAGGTAGATTGAAGGGGTTGATGGAGTGTGCATCTAAGATTGAGTTCAAGGGTAACATCTGCCCTGTATGTAACAGTAAGGTTGAGAGGATAAACCCATTATTCGATAAGAATGAGTTGAAGAGAATGATACAAGATGCTTCAAGAGAAGTTGATATGCTTAAGAGAGAGTATTTAAAGCTTGAGAATAGGCTAAAAGAGTTAGAAGGTTACAATGAGCAGTTGCATATGGCTAAAGGCTTCCTAGAGATGAATAAGATAGCAAGCATCAACAGTATCTATGCGTTGGAGGAGGAGGTTAACTCTCTGAGTAGGGAGGTTAATAGCATCAATACCATAAAGAGTAAGATAAACAGCCTTGTGGTTGAGAGGAACAGTGCTTATGATACGATGAGGGAGTATAGGAGGAGGCTTGATGAAATAAATAAGGCAAGAGCGTTCCTTGATGCAAAGAGTATTAGGAGCAGGGATGATTTGGAGAGGTTGAGGAGAGAGGTTAGGGATAGAGAGGTATTGGTTAGAAGGTTAAAGATCTTCTTGGAGAAGGATGCTCAAACTATTGCCTTATCCATGATATCATCATCTACAGCATACAACATAGATGAGTATGCAATAGATGAGTATAGTAAGAGGTTGGTTGGGGAGATAGTAACGCTAGCAGGTGAATGTAAAGGGTTCTCAGAGGAGAGGTATATGAAGATTGAGCATAAGTTAAGGGAGGTTGAGAGAGTTGAGAGGGAGAGGGAGAGGGAGCTTGCAGGTCTAAAGAGTAGGTTAGATGCCATCATCAACGATCTTGAAAGGCTAAAGGTTACTCTTAAAGTGCTAGATCATGCATACAATCATACAACCATGCTTGAGATGATAAGGGAGAAGGTATTCCATAGAGATAGTATAGTTGCAAGGAGCCTAAGGTCTTGGGCATTACAGCATATATCTGATAAGGCATCTGAGTATGCTAGAGCATTCTCAATTGATGTATCAAGGATAGAGTTGGTTGAGGGGGAAGGTAGCAATGAGGTTAAGATAGCATGCTATGGGAGGAGAGGGTTAATAGATCTAGCATCTATGAGTGGAGGGGAGAAGGTTGCTATAGCACTAGCCATAAGGTTTGCAATAGCCTATGTTATGGGTGGTTATAGGTTAGACTTTGTTATAATGGATGAGCCTACAGTGCATCTTGATGAGGAGAGGAGGGCATCTATAGTAGAACTCATAAGGCTCCTTGCTGAGGGTTCAGCACTGAAGCAGATAATAATCATAACGCATGATAGCGAGATATTTGAGGATGCTGATGTTGATCATCTCTACAAGTTTGAGATGACTGATCAGGGTACAGTTGTAAGTGAGATCAGGGTACAGTTGTAAGTGAGGTTAGATGATACTCTATTCTATGCATTACAACGATCACAGAAATACTATCATACCTCCCTTCTTTGCTGCTGGAAGTGCCTCGTTGAGGAAGCCTATAACATCCTCGAACTCAACCCCCTCCTCTAGGGTATCCTTCCTTATACCCATCTGGATGAGCATCTCCTTGCTCGGTCCACATGCAGTAACCTTAACCCCTGCTGCTATAGCATCCTTGAGATACTTCTCTAACGGTGGTGCTCCAGCAAGAGTTATCTTTGATGCGCCTCCCTTCTTCACTATCTCTAGCGCATCCATGGTACAGTAGACCTTACATTTAGCACCCATTGTAACACTACCAAGTGCAAGTACAAATGCAGGGTATGCCCTGCTAGGCTCTTTGGATAAAAGCACTATATGCACCTCTTGCACCTCCTCTTCCTCCTCCTCATCTCCTTCTTCATGGCTCTTGCTCTTGCCATCTCCCTCCTTCTCATCCACCATCAATATCTCTCCTCCCTTCTTCCTCCTCCTTGCATATCCTATGGTTTATACACAGTATCTTTTTAAATATTCCTCAACATACTATATGGTAAATATTATCCATAGATTGTAACAGAATGGGAATAAGAGGCTTTTCACCTACTTGTAGTAGGTTTAAGTGATATTTTTCTTTTAATTGTGTATAGGCTATGGTATGCACTACAAGCGTGAAGGACTAAATATAATGATGATGTTGTTGGGCAGCCTGAGGGAGAGGAGAACCATAACACAGATAATGCATACTGCAAGGCTAGACACAAGAACCGCCAGCAAATACGTTCAGATACTCCTGAAGAGAGGCTTGATAGAGAGGATAGATGATGGAGGAGGCAGGGTATGCTATAGCATAACTGAGAAGGGCTCTAGGTTTCTATTACTCTGTGAGGAGTTGAAGAACATGCTGAAGGATAATGCTAGTAAGGAGATAAGTCTAATCTACATCTAATTAGTTATCTGCATGAAGGGAGCTTTACAGAACTACAATTATAATTGTAATAAATAACTGTTGAAGATTAGGAGGGTATAGATTATACACATAAGGAGTAGTAGAATACCTACATACGGTGAATAAAACAAAGTTTTCCCAAAGAATAGTTTTTACGTAAGTGCAAAGTATTAATGTTATGAGCAGGTATATTAAAGCATTTGTTCGCCTTATCAAGGTAGAGGACCAGATAGGCAATGCAATAGCATTCTTCACAGGCTACATATTTGCTGGAATGCTCAACATACATGAGAGTTTATTACCTGCTTTCACAGCAACGTGCTTCAGCCTCATGGCTGCCAATGCATTGAACCAGTGCACCGATGCTGATACAGATGCAATAAACAAGCCTGATAGACCTATACCATCTGGTATGATATCGCTAAGGGAAGGGTATAGCATGGTTGCCATGCTTTATGCTGCAACGCTTGCATTGGGGGCACTTGTAAGCATTGAGTTCTTTACTCTAATAAGCATGGCAGTCTTCCTAGGCATAGCATACTCCATAAGACCATTCAGGTTCAAGGATAGGTTCATAGTCTCAAACCTATCTATTGCTCTAGGATATGGCGCTCTTAACTTCCTGCTTGGATGGAGTGTTGTTATGCCTCTTGATGCTGCCCCATTACATGTACTGTTCTTCCTTACAGCATTCGACTTCTTCGCAAACATAAGCAAGGATTACAGGGATATGGAAGGTGATAGGATGTATGGAGCAAGAACCATGCCAATAGTACTTGACAAGAGTAGATCGATAGCAGTTCAGTTCTCAGCATTGTATATAACGTTTACTATGCCAGTACTCTTCTACATACTTGCCTATGTAAATACAAGCTTCGTACTTGTAAGCATAATAGGTATTATGCTAGTCATGCAGGCACATAGAGATCTCTTGAAGAACAGAGATGTTGGGTGCTATAAGAAGATGATGCTACTCTACATCGCTGTAAGGTTGATGATAGTAATATCAGCCATCTTTTATTTCTGATTTTAAATAATGTGCTATGTATGTAGTCATCTAGAGTTAGGCTATATGCATATTGCTATCAGCGAACCTGTTCAGATCTACATCTACTGATTTTGACCAAAGGTCCTCGAATATCTCATAGAACTCATCAACTATAGCCTTCTTATCAGTAACAAGTGTAACTATGTACTTGCTGTTCTTTGGCGACTGGACTGAGAACCCTACCTTCTCTACATCAAATATACCAAATGGCACAACGTTGATGAGATCGCTAGCCCTAACATATGCCATATCACTATACATATTGCATATTTGAAGGAGTTTTATGAGCATAGCCTTCTTCTCTATTGCATCTTCCCCACTGTATGTAAGCAGTGAGTCAAGACTATCAATGGTTGTTATGACCTTGAATGTGATACCTCTCTCAATACCCTTTATAGTCTCCTCTACAAACCTCTCGTTAATTGTATTAATTATATTCCTTCCAACTATTATAACCTCCTTACTTGCATCCTTGATCAGTGCTGGTATAAGGCTCTCATACACATCCTGCTCTGAGTCGTATAATGTCCATTCTGAATAGATATTTGCCTTGTCAGCATCATTTATGGATAACCTCTTCATCTCCTCAACCCAAGACTCAAGCATGGCAATCTCCTCATTGATCTGCATCTTCTTCTTGTTGAGTAAGAGCATTAGAGAGTATGCTGGATCGTTAAGATAGTACTTTACAGGCTTGTTCAGTTTGTTCTGCCTTACAAGGCACTTCTCCTCCAACGATTTCATAACATCATAAACCCTAGTCAATGGTATGCCTGTACACCTGCTTATATCCTTTGCAGATAATCCATTGCCTATCTCGAAGAAGCACATGTATGCCTTTGATTCAAAGGCTGATAAACCCAGCTTCTTAGTCAACAAGTACAGGTTATCTCTAGCAATGGAGTTCAAGGCCATCTCTATTATTTAGAGAGGAGACAGTAATAAAGTTTTCTCCATTAAGTATAAAATCAAGAATATTGGTATGTTAAAAGGTTAATAATCGGATGACTCATACACAATAAGCTTTTAAATCTTGCTAAGAAGTAATACTATGGCTAAGAGTTGCCTGCATGCTGAGATAAGCATCATACCTATAGGGTCTTCAACAAGCCTAAGCATGTATATTGCAAGTGCGATCAAGGCTATAAGGGATAGCAAGGGTATAAGGTACCATGAGGTTACAGGTATGGGTACACTGGTTGAGGCTGAGGATATGGATGCTCTCTTTAGAGCGGTAAAGGCTGCAAGGGATGCTATAGTAGAGCATGGTGTTAAGCGTGTAGAGATCCTAGTAAGGATAGATGAGAGGTTTGATAAGGAGAAGAGTCTAAGGGAGAAGGTTGAGGCTGTGCAGGTATTGAGTTAATGCATTAACTCATCTACCAAATTATATAACTTCTAGTATATAATCGTGAGTAGGGTATTCAAATTACATATATACTTTAATAGTTGGATGGGAGATCTTAATCATGGTAGATAATGCAGGGCTTAGGACAACAGGTATAGTTACTGGTCTAGCACTGTTATTGCTCTTACTACTCCAACCGTATAGCGGGAACTACAACCAACCTATAGTAGAGGAGAATACAGTGAAGCAGGGTGATGATGGCAATGGTAGCAATGATGATGGTAATAATAATAATCTACTACCGCATAGCAGTGAAGGCTTTAACACTGAGCCAAATGATGATAGCAACAATACTATACAGGTGGTGGAGGATGTTGAAGATGGTGGAGGTTCAGCAGGCAATGGAGGCGATGGGAGTGGTGATGATGGCAGTGGTATAGATACACATACTGAGTATAATGGGGATGCATGGCTCTTCATATACCCAAGCAATGTATCGATGGTTCATCTACCTATAAAGTGTGTAGCACTAACTACAATAGATGAGGTTGACTATGTTGAGTGTGCACTCTACACACCAGAGGGTAGTGAGCATGCAAGACTTACTATCAACACAGGTTCTAGCCCATCATACACACCATTACCATCTGGCTGCAATGCTGATTGCAGGGAGTTCAGTGCATGGTTCTCACATCCAAATACACCCAATACTGAAGGTACATGGACAGTAAAGGCATACTTCTACTCCACAAACCCTGGACTGATAACTGAGCGTGAAGATAATGTTAAGGTCTACAATGGTGGTGGGTCAGGCAGTGGCAATGGAGACTTGCCCAATGGGGGTTTCATGGTAGTCCCAGAGTTTATGGCTGGAGCAATTGCTATGATACTTGCATCCATGGCCATACTTGCTGGATATATGCTTGGACTCAGGCCTAGAATGCAGTAATCAATATCTTGAATTTTATCTCTCTAATCCTTATTATTTATATATAATGATACTATTTCACAACTTTTATAATCTAGTTATGTATTGCATCTATCATGGGTTTAACTAGAAGGATATCTATGCTTGTTAAGCAGAAGGTCAACTCCCTACTCAACAGATTTGAGGACCCAAAGGAGGCATTGGACTACTCATATCAGAAGCAGACAGAACTGATGATAAAGTTGAGGAGGGATATAGCAAATGTTGTAGCAGCAAAGAAGAGGTTGGAGATACAGAAGGCAAGACTCAAGGATAATATATACAAGTTGGAGCAGCAAGCAAGGAGTGCTCTAGAGATGAATAGAGATGATCTTGCTAGGCTTGCATTGGAGAGGAAGAACATGAACATACAGCAACTACTAGATGTTGAGAGGCAGATAGCAGATATGGAGAAGGAGCAGGTTAGGCTTGAGGAGTTAGAGAAGAGGCTATCAGCAAAGGTTGAGCAGTTCAAACTTCAGAAGGAGATAATAAAGGCAAGGTACACTGCAGCAGAGGCTGAGGTTAGGATAAAGGAGAGTGTTACAGGTATATCTGAGGAGATGGCAGATGTTGGTATGGCAATAGAGAGGGCAGAGGAGAAGACCGAGCAGATGAAGGCTAAAGCAATGGCTCTGGATGAACTCATCGAGAGTGGTGTGCTAACAGATTACACAACAAACAAGGATATGATAGAGAGAGAGTTGCAGGATGTTATGATGAAGGATGCTGTTGAGAAGGAACTTGAGAGGTTAAAGAAGGAGATTGGGAAGGAGAGGGTTAGGGAGGGAGGGAAGGGAGGGAGGAAGATTGGAGAAGAGGTGGAGGAGGAGGGGAGGGAGGAGAAGGTAGATGAGGCTAGAGAGGTTAAAGAGGCTGAGAGCAAGTAGTATATGAAGACGGTGGTTTGAATGGCTAGGATTAAAGGAAAGGGTAAGGGTAAAGGTAAGAGAGGTAAGAGGAGGAAGATGGTGAAAGAGGAGAGGATAGTTGTGAGGCTTATGGGTGAGGGTCAATACTATATAGACAAGGATACCCTGAAAGAGGTTAACAGGATAGATAACGAGATGGTTAAGATGCTTAGAGATGAGAGAGTAGATGAGCATGCTGTAATGGAGAGTATAGCAGCAATGCGTATCCTTGTGAAGAGCAAAGGTAAGAGGGTCAAGGATGATATCATAATCCCTTCCCATATAATCATCCCTGCTACAGATATTACTGTAGAGAAGGCTAGAGAGGTATTCAAGGGAGAGGGTATAGTTCCAGAAGAGATACTGGGTTGATTGATTTAGCAATTATTGGTTGAATAAATGAATACATACATAATCAGAATGGTATACCCCATATTGGGTACCATCTTGACCTATCCTTCTCCAATACCAGTTCATCCTTGAGGATGGAGTATATAAGCATCTCAAATTCCACATCTCTCTCTCTGCCTCTTGATGATGGTGCAAATGGATAGAATCTATTGCTCCTATGGTTGTATATTAGGTAGAATCTGCCCCTCTTCTCAGCATTGAATGCAAATACACTTGCAAGTATCTGCTCCTTGAACCCATACTCAGTGAAGGTATCTGCAATAGCATCAACTGCTGCAACTACACCTTCAATAGTATCTGTGCTTAGGATGAACCATATGTATCCATACCTATCATTCTCAACCCTATGTGAGATATCACTACTAGCATCAAGGAATGCTTTAACATCCTCAACTATAGAGTTGAATACACCTGTAGCCTCCTTAATGCATAGAGCAGCATTACCAGCGAACCTAGCATTTAACCTTACATCAAGCGTTATGTATGCCTGTGTTAGAGCAAATAGTGATGTGTTGTTACCACTACTCCCTCTACTCCTAAATATCAATGCATAGATGCCTCCATCTCCATTAGCCTTCTTATCCTATCCTCTACAGGTGGATGGGTTGAGAATAACCTGCTAAGTGTATCTCCAGAGAGTGCTGGTATTATGAAGAATGCGTTCATAGCCTCAACCTCCCTAAGATCTCTCTCTGGTATCCTGCTCATCATCCCGCTTATCTTCATGAGTGCACTTGCTAACCTGCTTGGCTTGCCTGTAAGCAATGCACCATCCCTATCCGCAATATACTCCCTGTACCTTGAGATGGCTCTTATAATGAGGAAGCTTACAAACCATGTTATCATTGCTATTATTATGGCAAGTATCAACCCTCCAGCCTGATCCCTACTCCTATATCCATATGAACTATACCAACCATAGTGCATAACATACCATGCTATCGTTGAGAATATGCTTGCAAGTGTTATTGCAAGAACATCTCTATTCTTTATATGTGCAAGTTCATGTGCTATCACACCCTCCAACTCCTCATCGTTAAGGATCCTCATCAAGCCTGTTGTTACAGCAACGACAGAACTCCTCCTCCCTTTGCCTGTTGCAAATGCGTTTGGTACATCAGTATGCATTACAGCAACCCTTGGCTTTGGTAGTCCTGCTCTTGCAACTAGTCTATCAACTATAGCATGCAGCCTAGGATATTCATACTCGCTAACTATCTTTGCCCCAGTGCTCCAGAGCACTATCCTATCTGATAGCAGGTACTGCATTATTATGAAGAATCCTCCAATGAAGATCAATGGTATCATCCCTACTCCAACATACGCAAGTACAGAGAGGAATATGAAGTAAAGCACTGCTAGAACTGTAAAGCATAGCATCAATCTCATAGTTATGCCCATATCCCTCTTCTTCCATTCATACCTCTGCATATGATTATTGTAGAGAAGAGGAGATTAATATTTTATTGTGTTAGGTACTTAATTATTATATCTGCAGCCTTTGCTGCTCCATTACTACATCTTGCCTCTCTCCTCCCATATGCTAGATACTCAAGCATGAGGTCTCCAAGCCTATCTACATCATCATGGAAGAAGCCATGGTTCTTAGCATTATCCTCCTGTTCAAAATGTTCATCTATAGGTATGAATATTGCTGGTGTGCCATAGACCCTAGCCTCATCCATACTAGACCTTCCTGCTAAAGAGATGAGAAGATCAGCAGCATAGATCATCTCATGCAGGTTCTTGACATAGCCATACAACTCTATGCTATGCATTACTCCTCTATCATTATTGTAACCATGGTTACTACCTATCCTCCGTATATCTATTGCTGGTCCACAGACTATAACCATCTTTGTAGGTATGTTAAACCTATCAACTACCTTCATGTATGAATCTATAGCCTTCTCTATGAGGAACATGCCAGATGATGTTCCGCCAACTGATACAAGTATAGTCTTATAGTTATGGAATCCAAAGACCCTCCTTAATTCATCCCTGTCCTTGCTTACCCTCCTCACTATTGGTCCAACGTATGTTATGATGGTATTGCTTCCCACACTAGTGTGTACATGCTTATGCTCATCTTTGTACATGGGAAGTATAACCATATCTGCTCTTGTAATTATATCACTTAGATACCTGTTAAGAAACCTCTCTACAAGTGATGATGGACCATGTAGAAATCTGCTCTCAAGTACATCAGTTATGAGCACATTCTTTATACCTCGCAACCTTCCCACTGTAATACTTGCAAAGTCCTCATCAGATACTATCAACTCTGGTCTATACTTATCTATAAGAGAAGAGGCTATCTCCTTGCACTCCCTATAGAAGGATATATAGTCAAGTAGCCATAGTAGTCTATTACTGAATATGCCATTGCTTGCATTAATACTCTTCCCTCTATAAGCATCTACAACATTATAACCATGATCCCTTATGTGCTGAGATGCTACACCTCCAGTAACAAAGACTATCTCATCCATCTCTATGCCTGCGCTTACAAGTTCGTTTACAATAGCAACATCCCTACTGGCATGACCAAGACCTATAGGACTTGTAAAGAAGAGTATTCTAACCATTGATGGTTGCTCAGATAAGCAGACTTTATTCATTTATTTATTTATTCTCCTTCTGCCATTCTCTAATCATTCTATCCTTATTAAATATGAAGAATCTGTTATGCCAGAAGAGTGCACCAACTATGCATATGTACTGTGCACTAAAGAATATATCTGCAACCCATGGCTCTTTCTCATGTATTATAGCATAGCCATAGATCATATCTGCAACCGTTCCTATTAGCAATGATGATGTGAGGAAGAAGAATGTTACAGATGCCAACTTGCCATTCCATAAGGTCCATAGGATAGCAAGTATGAATGTGAGGAGAAAGAGATCTAGAAGTATATAGGTTACTGCTACTGCTGTAGCACTATCCATCTCATCCATGCTCAATCCATTCAGGAGTGAGTTGATCATGAATATGCCTAGCATGCCTATGAGCATGCCTATAATTGCCATAGTCCTCTTCTCCACCTGCTTGCTACAGTAGAACCTGTAAAGCCTAAGTACGTAGTATATGAATGGACCATAACCAACAAGCCATAGCATATCTGCAATACCCATTGATGGTATATCCTCACCTAGCACTATCTCATAGTAGCCCCATGAGAACTCTGCTGCAAACCAGAGCAATAGGCCAGATGCAAATACAGCATATGATATGCCATTCACACCATCAAACTTCTGCCTAAGCACTATCATTATTGCGTAGAAGCATGCTGCTCCAGATACTACCATAAGTACTAGATCGCTAACATGATTATTCTTCAAGCCTAATGAGTTAGCGTAGAGGATTAGAGATGTTGTTAATGCTAGTAGAGGTACAAACGTTGCCACTATCTTTATGCGTATTCTATTAACTTCACTAACCTCATCATTCCAACCCCTACTCCTACATATCATCATCCTCTCTACCTCCACTGTAAAGAAAAGACTTTGTGTGTAATTCATGCTACAGATGGTTGTGTACACATACCAGATGTATTAGGAGTAGCAATTGATATCTTTGCTTGCTTCCTTACCACTAGCACTACCATTAGCACTATTCCCAACCATACTGTGATATACCTTCCCACATCTAGGGCAGTGTATGGTAAGCATCATTACCATCATCCTACTCTCCCCTTCCTCCTCCTCCTCATCCCCTTCCCTCATCTCCTTCTTCTTCTGGCTCTTGCTGCATATGCATCCGTCATGCTGTACATCTATGCTTACTATCCTTGGGAGTTCGTAACCACATGTACAGAAGATGGTTGCACATGCTACACTAGCCAGAGATGATAGCATATTAAGCCTCTTCTCTATATCTATGGAGATGCAGTGCAGTATACTCTTGATTTGAGACTGCTCATCACTGCAATTAGGAGTTGGATGCATGTTACTATCATCATTATAATAATTGCTACTATACTCTTCCCTATAAAATTCAGTATACTCATGAACCATACTTTGGCTAAGATCCTTCTCTATGCGCAAGATTGTACTAAGCAGATAAAGTACACCTTCTCCTCCATCTAAATTAAGAGGATTGATTCTTATGCTATCAACATAAGATGCAGTGTTATGCATACTCCCATCCTTGTGCTTGGATAGAATCTCCCCTAGTACTGTAACGTTCTTGTATGTATCAAGTATGAGGTAGTTTATAACCATGCTCAACATTTGACCATAATTCTTACTACTGATCTGCTGCAGAATGCTGCAATATAACCTGTTCATCCTACACTCCCTAGCATAATAACCCTTCACTACGCTAAGAATATCCATGGAATTAGGCTAACCTAATCATATATTTAAACCCTGTGCAAGGTTATTATTAGAGTAGGAATACTCTAGCCTGTAAATGCTGAGCATGCTTGATGTAAGCAAGGCTAGGGAGATGCTCAAAGGGGTTATACATAGAACTCCCCTAGACTACTCAACCACATTCAGCAGGCTAGCAGGGTGTAATGTATACCTGAAGATGGAGTGCTTCCAGAAGACAGGTTCGTTCAAGGTTAGGGGTGCTTACACGAAGATGCTCACGTTAAGTGGGGAGGAGAGGAGTAGAGGAGTTATAACTGCATCTGCAGGTAACCATGCACAAGGGGTAGCGTATGCAAGCAGGATACTCAAGATTCCATGCACAGTAGTTATGCCTCTCAATGCTTCCCCAGCAAAGGTCTCTGCAACTAGGGCATATGGTGCTGAGATAGTATTCCATGGGAGTATATACGACCAAGCCTGGGAGAAGGCCATGGAGATTGCAAGGGAGCAAGGCAGGACATTCATCCATGCATTCGATGATGCTAGCGTTATAGCTGGGCAAGGCACCATAGGTCTTGAGATCATGGAGGATATGCCAAGTATTGATGTTATAATAGTGCCAGTTGGAGGGGGAGGGCTTGCAGCAGGTATAGCACTTGCAGTTAAGAGCATCAAGCCAGATGTTAGGATCGTAGGTGTGCAATCTAAAGCATTCTCAGCAATGAAAGAGTCGCTAGAGCAGGGTAGGGTAGTAGAGGTCAGCAATGGCTCGACTATAGCAGATGGCATATCTGTAAGGAAGCCTGGTGAGTTGACACTCTCCATACTGAAGAGGTACATGGATAATATAGCAACTGTAGATGATGATGCCATAGTCAAGGCCATGTTCCTACTCATGGAGAGGGCCAAGGTTGTTGTTGAACCTGCAGGGGCTGTAGGTTTAGCATATCTACTTAATGCTCCAGATGTAGATCTGAGGGGTAAGAACGTTGCGGTTGTGCTTAGCGGGGGGAATGTGGATATGTTCCTGCTAGGCCAGATAGTGCACAAAGGCTTGGTAGGGATAGGGAGGTTGATAAGGATAAGTGTGCAGTTGGTTGATAGACCTGGGGAGTTCAAGAAGGTTGTTGATACAATAGCAGCAAGCAGAGTCAATATAGTGGATGTTATACATGATAGGCTTGGGCAGGATGTTAAGGTTGGGAATGCAAAGGTGATATTAAGCCTAGAGGCTGAGGATATGGAGCATGCTGAGAGGTTGATGATGATGCTTAAAGAGCAGGGTATAAAGTATGAGTTGTTATCCTAAACGTTAAATACTTCATAATGTTAATCAGGTATATGCAGTTAAGTAGACTCTATGTAAAGAACTTTGGACCTATAAAAGAGGCTGATGTAGAGTTAGGGGATCTTACAGTTATAACAGGAGCACAGAACTCTGGGAAGAGTTATCTTGCAACATTGATATATGCACTATCGAATGATCTTACTAATAGGTTGTATTCTTTACCCTTTAAAATACAAGATGTGCAGGAGATTATTGGAAGTGGAACAACAACAGATGCTAATATATTACGTAGGGTAGTAAAAGAGAAGCGAGATATCATCAACATACACCTTGAAGATAGTGAGTTCATATCCCATCATGTTGGAATCAAATCTATCCTAAAGGAGCATTTCTTAAGAGAGATAGAGATTATTAGAGCACATTCTCAGAGTATGGAAATTAGGGTAGATTATACTAATAATGTTAGATATCAGGTTGAGATAAGGAAAAGAAAAGGTAAAGGGAATAGGAAGAGGAAGGGGAAGGAATCGGTAGAACTGGTTGAGCATCATATACTTGAGGGTAAGGATAACCTTCTCTCTGAATTGATAAAGAATCCTATCCCTTTTACTACCCCTTTTCCTATGTATGTTCCTCCTCCTTATATTACTATCCCTTCTGTTCTATTCATACCCGTAGAGCGAATGCTCATTCTATCACTCTTTGCACTTACTGCATCACTTATGATTGAATATTTGGCTAAATATAGCGAGATATTCACTATAAAATCACATATCACATCCTATCTACAGGTATTAGCTGGTATACTAACAAATCCATCCAGCTATGAAATCTTTGAGATAGGTTCTCTATCTATTGAGAAAAGAGATATGCCCCATATTAGTATTAGTACTATATCTTTCTATGATAAAAAGAGAGATGTTACCTTGCCATTACATATGGCAGGTTCAGGGATCATACAACTTGCTGGTATGATATTACCTCTTTCTTATTACAAGTCAGCAGGATTGGTAATAGTAGAGGAACCTGAGGTCAACCTGCACGCTGATATGCACATAAATGTTGCTGATTACATAGCAGATAAGATAGCAGAAGGAAGGAAGATGATAATAACAACACATAGCGAATATCTACTTACAAGACTTGCTCAGTTGTATGCTGAAGGGAAGATAAAGGATATGAAAGCCTACTATATAGATAGAAGAGATAAGGTCAGGAGACTTGATATAGATAAAGAGAGAGGTGAGATGGAACTACCAGAGGGGATAAGGGATGCAATAGATACACTTGCAAAACATGCATTAAGCCAGATAAAAATATGAATATTAACGTATGTTTTCCAGACCATGAAAAAGGAAGGGGATGTGATATACTGGTTAAATGTAAAGATTCATACGTCATGATTGAAGTCAAGAGTTGCAAGTTAAACAAAGACGATCTCGATAAAGCAGTTGAACAATTTAACACAACTGCTAGTGATTACGGGATCTTAAATAAAGAATCGATTGAGAAGATAATCTTTCATGAGGGTAAAAGATGTGGAGAATTTTCATTATTTACTCAAGGTTGCAAGAGCCATAAGATAAAGACTATATATGAGGATAAAGGAAAGGAAGGTTCTAAAAGAAATGAAGATCCTACTACACTATATGATTTAATAATAGAAGTTTATAGAAGGTGGAAGAATAAACGGAGATGAATAAGGCTCATTATAGAAGGCTTGTATGGAATAGGCTTGAGAGTGGGAATGCTGCCCTACCACCATACCCTGTGCATGGGAGGATACCAAACTTCATTAATGCTGAGAAGGCTGCATCATTGCTAGCAAAGTTAGATGAGTGGAAGTATGCAAAGGTTATTAAAGTCAACCCAGATAGCCCACAGAGATGGGTAAGGATAAATGCGTTAAGGGAAGGCAAGGTTCTTATCATGCCAACACCAAGGATAAGGGATGGGTTCCTTATCCTTGAAGGTGTTGATGCGGTAAAGGCATCAACAATAAGAAGCGCGTTCATACATGGCAGAAGGTTAAGGGGCATAGATGAATTACTCAACCATGTTAAGCATGTAGACCTTATAGTTGAAGGCAGCGTTGCTGTTAATGCATATGGCGAGAGGCTAGGCAAGGGTGAAGGATATGGTGAGTTAGAATTTGCGATTTTGAGGGAGTTAGGTCTTGCTGATGCTGATGTGCCTATAGCAACAACAGTGCATGATCTACAGGTTATAGATGATAGACTACCTCAAGATCTATACGATGTGGCTATAGATATAATAGCAACTCCTACAAGGCTGATAAGGGTGCATAGCAGAGGGCATAGACCATCTGGCATTATATGGCATATGCTGAGCAATGAGAAGTTGATGAGCATACCCCTGCTCCAGGAGTTGATGAATAGGAGTAGCAGAAAGGAATAATTATGATGAAGGAAGGAAGGAAGGGAATAGAATCTGCCATTATACTCAAGATATCGCATAATCCAAGGATAAAGATGGGTTAGTTGCGTATAGAAAGGCATAGTTATTACCTAACTTGCATTATATAATTCAACTTCCACAAGATAAAATTATTAGTGTAAGTATTAAAGTGTATGGTAGATGTAGTTAAAGGTATACTAGAGGTTCTCTTGCAGAAAGGAGAGGTTAGGCTTGTTGAACTCACAACTCTACTCAAAGTATCTCAGGAGAGTTTAATTGATGCAATAAACACATTAGAGAACCTTGGGCTTGTGAATGTTGAGAGGAGCAACGATCTCCTAGTAAGGTTTACAGATGATGCTAGGAAGCTACTCTCTAGCTAAGCAAGCAATTTAAGTATTATTATAATTCTAATCATATTATGTTAATTAATGTTGTTTAACCGTTACATTCACAACTTTCTAGAAAGATTTAAAATTATGGATAATAAATTATAATTAGGATGGGCAAGAGGGTAGTGCTAACAAACGATAGAACGCTAACAAGTGAGTACAGGAGCATACCATTATTCGACTTTCTGAGCTGTGCACCATCAGAGAGAGTGCCAGAGAGGCTCTTTGAGTTCCTTGCACCAAATGTAAAGATGCATGATGGGGTATTGAGCAAGGCACCTTATGGGTTAAGGAAGATAGAGGCTGGGTTACTCAAGGGCTACAGCAGGGATGAGGTTGCTGTAGTGCATCCTGAGCATCTCCATGAGTATATAGATGAGGATACAAGGGTTGTAGGCATATATGCAATGGATCCATTGGGACTTGCCCCTGTGAGCATGATGTTCACTGGAGGGCAGGTGTACTTCACACCAATAAACCAGAAGTACTTCATCGATCTTGCAAGGATGCTCAAGGAGATGCGTATTAGGAATGGTTATAGGTTCAAGGTTGTGGTTGGAGGTCCAGGAGCATGGCAGTTCGAGTTCAGGGTTGAGCAGCAAGAAGATCTGATGGTTGATCATGCAGTGATAGGGGAAGCAGATCATGTTGCTGCAGACCTCTTCCATGATATAGAGCAAGGGAGTGTTCAGCCAAGGGTTAGGGTTGGGAGGCAGCCAAGGATAGAAGAGATACCAGATATAGTTGGTGCAAGCATACATGGTGTTGTTGAAGCAATGAGAGGGTGTGGGAGGAACTGTGAGTTCTGTGAGCCTAACCTTAGGATAGCAAGGTTCATGCCATATGATAAGGTTAAGAGGGAGATAAGTGTGAACGTTGCATCTGGCACCCATAAAGTATGGTTGCAGAGCGATGATATCTTCCTGTACGGGCTTGAGGATAAGAAGGGGTTCATGCCAAATAGGGATGCTATAGTAGATCTCTTCAAGGCAGTCATGTCTGTTAAAGGTGTTAGAAGGGCTCAACCTACTCATGGTACTGTCTCAGCAGTAGTAGCAGACCCAGATATGGTTAGGGCAGTATCTCAGGTTATAAGGGCAAGTGTAGATAACATAATAGGGATACAGCCTGGGCTAGAGACTGGATCTGCTAGGCTAATCAAGCGCTACATGCCATTCAAGGCAAAGCCATTCTCACCAGAGGA